>NZ_JBQCGW010000220.1:0-84191 GCF_051955275.1 Pseudobacter sp.
CTTCTGAGAACCAGTTCTGGGGAGCTTATATGAACCAGACCCGTCTTTCTGAGAAATGGGGATTCTGGGCTGAAGCGCAGATCAGGACCAAAGAAGACTTCTTTACCAATTTTTCAACCGGCATAGCTCGGGTTGGTCTTACTTACTATGTGAACAACAATACCAAGATCACTGCAGGATATGGATATATTCATTCATTCCCAAATAATGGTCATAAGAATATTGCAGTGCCAGAACATCGTCCCTGGCAACAGATCCAGTGGCATACCAAATATGGCGAGAAGCTGCGTGTAATGCAATATGCAAGGCTTGAAGAAAGATACCGCCGCAAAGTGCTGAATGATGATGAGCTGGCAGACGGCTATCATTTCAACTGGAGGGCCAGGTATAGTTTCCTGCTTCAGGGAGCCATCGGCAACAAACCTTTTGCACCCGGCACTGTAAGCTGGGTCCTCAATGACGAGATCATGGTCAATTTCGGAGAACAGATTGTAAACAATTATTTCGATCAGAACCGTTTCTTCGCAGGCTTTGCTTATCACATGAACAAATCCGATCAGGTACATGTCGGATATATGAACCAGTTCATTCAGCAACCGGCTGGCAACAGTTACCGGACCAATCATATAGCACGGGTGGCTTATTTTCATAACCTGGACCTGCGCAGCAAATAACACAGTACGCTATAAAATAAGAGAGGGCGTCTCTTTGGAGACACCCTCTTCTTGTATATGGGTACTTACTGCTTATCAATGGGCCGGGAAATGATTACCGTACTGGTTGATCAGTATCATGTCCATCCATGACCCTCTCATATTCCTGGTAACCAGTTTGCCATTGGGATCAAATAAAAGGCAGGCAGGGATGCCCCGTATCCTGTAGTCTTTGGTCAGCTCGCTTTTGAAGGCGTTCTTCTCAACAAGTTGCGGCCATTTATTGTCCAGCTGCTCCTCCTTGATGGCCTTGATCCAGGCATCGTGTTTTTCATCCAGGGAGATGCTTACAATTTCAAATCCTTTCGGATTGTAATACTGGTACACTTCTTTGATATGCGGGATATCCGCTCTGCAGGGACCGCACCAGGAAGCCCAGAATTCCAGCAGCACATACTTTCCCTTGCCTACATACTCACTCAGTTTGTGTTCTTTGCCTTCGCTGTCCTGTAAAGTATAATCAAGCAGGTTGCTGCCTACAGCTGTTTTTTTGTTCAGTTCAGCGCGATCCAGGAAGCCTTTGTACAAAGGGCTGGTGGAGTTGAAGCCGGAAAAATGTTTCACCAGTTTATCGATCTCGGTAGTGGTGATATTTGCCTGATCGATTGCCTGCGTGGCAATAAAGGCAAGCAGATCTGAAGGTTTGTTCCTGAAGATATACTGCAGAATATAAGCAGTCCTTTCATTGGAAACCTTGTCGATATTTCTCACGATATCGATACCAATTTTCATCGGCCCTTTCTCTTTTCCTTTTCCCGGGTTGAGATAAGGAATGTATTCTTTCATGAAAAGCGAATCCCTTTCCTTGTCGTACACAGCCTTAGGGGTATAGTATTTCAGGTATGCATCATGCAGCGGGGATCCGGTTACAGATACGCCGGAAGCAAGTGTGCCTGTTCCTCTCAGGTAGTAATACTCGGTGAGGTCACTGAAGTTGCCATCGATCTGGATGGTGCCTTCTGAAGCCAGCAGGTTCAGGCCTTTGCTGCGATACGGGTCCTTTTCATTCTGTAATACAACGGACAGAAACCGGGGTGAGGTAAGTTTCGTTTTGAAAGAGAAACTTCCATTGATGATCACAGCGCTGTCGATCGTTTCGTTTGAAACATCGGAATAGGTAAGGTATACTTTCTGACCATCGGCCACACCGTTTATTTTCCCTTTGATAGCTACAGGAAAATCAGATGCGAAGCCTGAAGTAAAACACAGAATGGTCAATAAAAGCAGAATCATTGATCTTGTCATGGCATGCGTTTATTAAATATGAAAAATTAATTGCGGAGTCTCAATCCATCCAGGCAGAAATAAGAAGGCAGTGCCGGGTTGGAAGAGCTTACATCAAACTGGAGTTTGTTCACTTCGCCCAGCGAGCTGAGTGCCACCTTGTTCCAGTTATCCATTACAAAATTGTATTTGGGATTGGCCGGATCCACATTGGGCAATGCAGCAAGATAGAATTCCACTTTTCCTGTAACCTTGGTATCTACATAACCTGTTACGGTCAATTTGATATTGCCTTTGGCCCATGCATCAGCAGCTGTGGTGGAATCCGCTTTCACCTGGTCTGGTGTTTTGTTGGCGGCTCTTGCTGCGTCTGCGGCCGTATGGCCTGCCGCTCTTTTACCCAGTATCTCTTCACCTGCCAGCCTTGTGATGTTGGCATCACCAGGCCCGGGCAGGAAGAATATGCCATACATATCAGTTCCTGTATTCGGGTTGTTTGGGTTACGCACTTTAGTGCCTGCTGTATTGTACTGTTGTGTGGTGGCATCCAGGGTACCTGAATACCTGGAACCGTAAGTGGCAAGCAGGTAAGTGTATGTATTGTTGGCTGCCAGGATATGCTCTACCACTCTTGGTTGCGGCCATGAGATGATGGCTTCGCCTCCGGTAGTATTGCCTACCAGGTAGGTGCCTGTCTGGCTGGGAGCCGGCGCAGTGTACACTGAAAATATCGTGGAGTCCAGCGCCAGTTGTTTGGGAGTGCCCGAGAGTGCAGGATTGCCAAAAGTGTAACTGAGGGTCCAGGGATATGATCTCCATGTTTTGGTGGAAACAGCAAATCCTTTGAAGGAGCCATCATTTTCTTTTTTCACATTGATGGTAACGGTGCCTGATTTGCTGTCGCCTGCCTTGAAGGGCGCGTCCGGTACATTGTAAGTGAGCCTGCCCGGATCGAGGTCTTCGAAATTTATATCGTTGGGATAGGGCAGCAGCACATCTTTCTTTTCATCAGCGCAGGATGTGAAAGCCAGGGCTATCAAAAACAAACTGCCGGTTAAAATATTTTTACGCATAAGCTTTTGAGTTTTGCGGTTACAGGTCTGGGTTTTGTTTCATGAGTTTGTTATTGATCATTTCCGCATCGGGGATCGGCCAGCAGATCCTGTTTTCTTCCAGGGTCTTGTCCTTGATCACTTCTATCCAACGTCTTCCCTGGGTTTTGAACCGGAGAGATGCGAAGAACTCGCTACCGTTCTCGATGAATGTTTCCGTAAAGATCTCTTTGAAGATCAGGTCCATCAGTTCATCCTGGGTAGCGGCGCTCAAAGCGGGCAGTACGGGATTGGTCCTTTTGGAACGCATTTCATTGAGGGGAGCCAGTGCATCGCTTACGGTTCCTCCGGTGCGTGCGATCAACTCTGCTTTCATGAGGTATAATTCAGGGAAGCGGAAATAATAAGCGGCATATTTTTCGTCGTTCACCGTTTTCCCTTCGATGCTTCCGTAGCGTGCAACTTTTTTGAAAGTATGACGATAGGTGTTGTCCCAGGTTTCACCGGCTCTTACAGGGCCTGTAACGATATTCCATCTTGGATCCTGCTTGAACCAGTCGAGGCCGAAATTGAGCCCGGCAGTGAGCGTTAAGTTGGGAGCAAGAGGAAGTGTGGTGCCTGCGATCTGTGACAGGTAATAGGTGTAATAGTAGCCGCCTTTTGTAGTTCTGGTACCGTCATTTTCAAGGTAACGTGCAAACAGGTTCTCCTTTGCATCCCATGATTGTTTATACACCTGATCCAGATCAGGCATCATGTCAAATGCGGGAGGATGGTTCTGCAGGATATCATTTACCAGGGTGAGAGACTGGTTCAGCTCTGCTGCATTGTTACGGTATCCGCCCCTGTACAGGAGGATCTTTGCTTTCAGTGCTTTGGCGAATTCCTTCGACATATAACGGGAACTAGTAAATGAAGGCAGATTAGCAATGGCAAAATCCAGGTCCTCATAGATCTTCTGATAGGATTCTCCCACGCTAATCCTTGCTTTCTGGATATTCTTCAGGTCAATCACTTCATCCCTGTAAAGCAATCCGTATTCATCGGCATCATCAGCCCACCAGTGACCATAGTTCCAGAGGATATTGGTATGCACCCAGGCACGCAGGCATCTGGCTTCAGCCACCAATGCATTTTTCTGTTCATCGGAAATAACGGATGCGGGCAGGATATCGATGCCGTTCACAGCGAAGTTGGCGGCATTGAGGCTCTTATAAAAACTGGTCCAGGGTGCAGCTGATGTTCTGGTCACCTGTGTGTAAGACATATCGTAATCCATGGTCACCCATTTCACGAAACCTGCCTTGGAAGCCTGTGCAATGTATAAGCTGCCTGCCCAGTCATCTCCCTGGAATGTAGCATACACGCCGCCTACGGCTGCTTTTGCTTTACTGAGATCTGTGATGGCGTTGGCGTCTGTTAGTGCATAGTAGGGCTTTTCATCAAGAAACTTATTGCAGCTGACAGCCCCTGTTATTGTAGTGAGTAAGAATATATGATAGATGATCTTTTTCATAAGTGCTTGCTTATTTGAATGTGAACATAACGGCTACGTTGAAGTTTCTTGCAGAAGGATACGTGCTGTTGTCAACTCCCATGCCTGTACCGATTGCTGAAGAAGACCAGTTACCCTGCGGATCAAAGCCAGGATATTTGGTGATGGTGATCAGGTTAGCCGCCTGGAAAGAAAGATCGATGCCCTGGATCACCCAGTCCCTGAACACGGAGGAAGGAACACGGTACACAAGGTTCAATGCGCTCAGTCTGAGGTAAGAGGCATCATAAAGCCAGAAGTCGGAGAAAGTGGCATTACCGCCATCGCCATAATGCGTCATCCTTGGAATGGTGGCGTCATAAGGGCTCAGCAGGGTGGCGCTCTTTCCGGCGATCTTATTGGCGTGATTGTAGTTGCCTACATATCCAACATCATCCATCGGCATTTTCCAGAGGCGTTTGTGGCCGTATGCATAGGTGAAAGTGGCATTGATGCGGAAGCCTTTGTAATTGGCTGTCAGACCGAAGCCGCCGTAGTATTTTGGATCTGCGCTGCCCAGTACGGTACGGTCATCTGCATTGATCACCCCATTGCCATCCTGGTCAAGGAAGATCAGATCTCCTTTGTTCTCATAAGCTACCCTGTAGTTGGCCTGGGCGCCTGTGGCCGTTCTGCCTTTAAGTGCAATCACTTCTTCAGGTGATACAAATAAGCGACCGGCTGTTTTGTAACCGAACCACTGTCCGGTCCTTTGCCCTTCCAGTACTTTCATGTAAACGGTGAAAGTGCTTGGGAACAGCAGTTCCTTAACCACACCGTTTATTTTCATGATACGGTTGATATTGGTGGAAGCATTGAAGTCTACCTGCAGGTTGAAATTCTTCTTCTTGATGATGTCTGCAGTTACATCAAACTCAACACCATTGTTCTTTACGGAGCCTACGTTTGAACTGATGCTGGAGAAGGAGCTGCTGGGTGGCAGTGGTTGTGAATAGATCAGGTGGTTGGTGATCTTTTTGTAAACACCAAAAGTACCGCGGATCCTTTCGTCCCATAAACCGAAATCAACTCCGAAGTCGGTCATTTCTGCTTCTTCCCACTGCAATTCTGTATTACCTACGGAGCTGGGGGCGATGGCCGGGATCTCATTGTACCTGCTTGAGTTCACATTCGTTCTCCAGTCGTAGTTGCCGAGGTTCTGTGAACCGGCAAGACCTCTGGATGCTCTCAGCTTTATGTATGAAATGAAGTTACTGACCTTTGATTTCTTGAAGAATTCTTCTTCACTTATGATCCACGCTACAGCTGCTGAAGGGAAGGTTCCCCAGCGTTTGTCCGGACCGAAACGGCTGGAGCCGTCGCGGCGGATAGTACCGCTGATGATATACCTGTCTTTGAATTTGTAATGCGCTCTCGCGTATTGTGATAACAGGGCATTGGCGCTTTTTGATTCTGTGAGTGCGCCGCGTACTGCACCGGATGTGAAGTTGTTGAGTACATCATCATCAGGGAAGTTGGTGGCGGTCATACCGAAATCATTGGCCGTGAATTTTTCCATGGAAAGACCTGCCATGGCCGTGATGTCGTGGTTACCGAAATTCTTTGCGTAGGTGAGGGTGTTCTCGAAACTGCTGGTGGTATTCTTGGAATCGTTCCTGGTTCTGGTACCATCATAGTTGAAGGTGCTTCCTCTTCTTGTATAGTTGAGTGCTTCGCCTTTGGTGAACTGTGTGCTGTAGGAAGTGCGGAGCACCAGGTTCTTCATCAGGTCAAGTTCCAGGAACATTTGTCCGATGAAAGCCTGTGAGTTGCTGTACCTGGTGTTCTTGAGCGTGGTGTATGGGTTCTCTGTATAAGCATCTCTTGTGAAGAGGGTGCCGTCTGGATTGTATGGTGGAATATCAGGGCGGATCTTTTTCAGTACATCCAGCATATAATCTTTATCGTCTACCTGCCTGGAGTTGCCGCTGAGGTTAAGTCCCAGCTTGATGCCCTTGCGCAGTTTTGCTTCCAGGTTCAGTCTTCCGCCGAAGCTTTTTGCATCTCCTGATTTTACGATGCCTTCGTCCATTCTGTGGTTGAGTGAAACGTAGTAGGCGAGGTTTTTGGCGCCGCCTCTCAGGGAAAGATCGTATTGTTTGTTCCAGGGGTTATGCGTCATTTCTTTCTGCCAGTTGGTATTGCCTTCATAGTATGCGCCAGGCAATACTTTGAAGGTGCTCATATCAAACTCACTGGAGTTGGTTCTCATAAATGCCTGTTCATCCAGGTAGAGTCTGGTGAAATAATCGAATGCGCCTCTGCCGAAGGCTTCGATCCTGGCGGCATTGTCTGCAAAGCGGATATATTCCGGAGACTCCATGTATTTGTAACCATTGAAATTCTGAACCTGTAATCCAAAGCGGCTGGTAAACTGAATGGTAGGTTTTGCGCCTTCTGCGCCGCGTTTGGTGGTTACAATCACAACACCGTTGGCGGCTCTCGATCCATAGAGTGCCGTTGCGGAAGCGTCTTTCAGGATCTCGATGCTTTGAATGTCGTTGATATTAAGGTTGAAAAGTGTGTTGGCAATATTACCGGTAGAGGTCTGTGAGTAATCGGGGATACCATCGATCACCCAAAGTGGTTGATTACTTCCTGAAATGGAGGAGGCTCCCCTGATCACCACGCTTACGGGTGAGGAAGGAGAGGCGGACTGGATATTTACGTTCACCCCTGCAGAGCGGCCCTGGATAAGGCTCTGGAGCGAAGCGCCCATTGGCGCATTCTTAATGTCCTGCGTACTGATGGAAGATATGGACCCGGTGATATCCCTGATCTTAGACTTACCATATGCTACCACAACCGTTTCATTCATCTGTGAAATGGAAGGGCTGAGATTTACAACAATGCTTTGTCTTCCTTTCAGTTCAACGGTAGTGGTGGCGTAGCCTACATATGAAATGACGAGGGTGGCTTTGTTGTCGATCCCTTTCAACGTGAATTCGCCTTCAAAGTTGGTGACAACGGAAACAGGGCTTCCCTTAACCTGGACGGTAGCGCCTTCCAGAGGTTTCCCTGAAATGGCATCGGTCACTGAACCCCTGATGTCCGGGAGTTCGGGTTCCGTGCCTTCGGTATGTTCCAGCAGGTTGAGGTTGATGGTAGTGGGAGGAACCGGATTGATCCTGCGCACTACTATAATATTATTTACGATGGAAAAGCTCAGTGGTTTCCCTACGAAGCAGTCTTCCAGCACCGTTCTGAAGTCTGCGTCCTTTACCTGGACGGTTACTTTTTCCATGCTGTGCAGGAATTCATCGCGGAAGAAGAACTGGTAATTGGTCTGTCTGGAGATCTCTTTAAATACCTGTTCAAGGGTGGTATTCTTAAGAGAAATGGTTACGCGTTGTGCGTAAACTTCCGCCTGGGCGTACAGGCAGGAGCTCAGAAGAAGTACTAAAGTCAATCTCATAATGCGAAAAAATGAATGGTCAATCCGCCAGCATAGAAGCCTGGCAGGCAAACTGCAGGAAAGTTTCATACTTTTGCGTTGTTTTGGTTTATAGAAAGAATGCTCAAAACCTTCAGCAATAAGCCAAATCGCTACCAGAGGCGGCTCTAACGCTTCTGGTTTTTTTATTGCCAAAGGAATCCGGTTTTGCTGATGTTGTTATGGTAGTATGGTAATCTGTTTCCCCTCTATTTTGACTTTTACATCGCTCAGCTCTAATATTTTAACTATCTGGGAAAGCGTAAGATTTCTGGTTATTGAACCGGAGAAAGTAGGCATAGGACCTGCCTTGTCCGGGTTTAGCTGCGTAAGGTTCACCTCCACATCGAACCAGCGTCCTATCTGACGCATCAGTTCTCCTATATTGGCCTTCCTGGTGTAGAACAAGCCGTTCTTCCAGGAGGTGGCTTCATCTGTATCCACTGCAACCACATCCATTTTATTGGTTGCCCGGGTCACTTTGGCCTGCTGTCCGGGTTTCAGCGTAACCCGCTGGCGTGGCGGGTTGATGGTTGCTGAAGTTTCCAGCGGTTGCACCTGTACTGCTCCATCGATCAGTGTGATCTTCTTCAGCGGCTCATCTTCATATACATTCATATTGAAAGATGTGCCAAGCACCAGTACTTCCTGTCCGGCCCCTTTCACAATGAAAGGTCTGTTGGGATCTTTCTTCACTTCAAAATAAGCTTCGCCTGTTACTTCCACCATTCTTTCATGCTCCGGGAAAGCCACCGGGTATTTGATGGAAGATGCAGCATTCAGCCATACGATGGTGCCGTCCGGCAGTACCAGTTGATATTGTCCTCCCCGCGGAGTGCTCAGGATATTGAATTGATTGCTCCTGGCTGCATTGTCACCGGCCTGCACATATTCCAGTCTGCCTCCTGCTTTGTTCACCAGTACACCGCTGTCTGCGGCTATCTGTCCATTACCTGTACTGTCGAGCAGGATATTGCTGCCATCGGCCAGTACCAGCATGGCTTTGTTGCTGCCTGGCTGAATATCGGGTACTGCTGGTATTTCTTTTGCCGCTACCGTTTCCTTTTTTTCTTTTCCATTGTTCACCCATAAATAACCGGCTGCTCCCAGTACAACCAGTATGCTGGCTGCCGCTGCCCAATAGCCTTTGCGGCGCGATGGGATACGGGACGTCTGTTTTTCCGGCGCTGCAAACGGCAGCGTTATGGAATATGGATTCGCACTGATTATTTCCAGGCAGCGGTTGTGCCAGAAATCATAATCGTACGTTTCGTCAGTTGAAACTGAGTTTCCTTTCATATGCATGGCCATGAGTGCTCCGATATGATCGGACAATTCAAATTCCTGATCGTTCTTCATCCATTCCATCAGTTCACTGTACTCTTCAGGAGTTGCTTCATGGCGAAGCGCTTTTTCCAGTATGGCTTTTACTGCTTCCTTGTTCATTATGGGTAGTCTGAAAAAGTAGACACGCGGGAAAACAAATAGTCCCTATGAAAATTTATTTATTTCCAGCGCCAGCAGGAACAGGGGAATATACACTCCTTTTTGCTGGAGGTAAAGCCTGATGGCTGTGGAGGCGCGGGTGAGCGTATTCTTGACTGTTTTGGGGGCAATGCCCAGGTTGCTGGCAATTTCATCGATCCTCAATCCCTGTTCCCGGCTCAGCAGGTAGATCTTTTTTGCCTGTGGTGGCAGGCCGTCGATCGCCTGCTGTATGAATTTCCGGGTTTCGTTGAACTGCAGCACTGATTCGGGCGACTCTTTCCATTCCGGCCGCTCGTTCTGCATTACGGCCAGTTTAGGCCCTACCTTATTGATAAGTGATTGTTTGCGGAGATAATTGAAGCATTGATAATAGACCACGGAGAAGATCCAGCTCCTGGGAGATTTCACCTCGGTGAGTTTTTCCCGGTTAAGCCAGATGCGCAGGAAGATGTCCTGTACGATGTCAGGCACCACCAACGGTGATTTGGTAAGTGTGGTGATCACGGGTTTTACCTGGGGAACGTACAGGTGAAAGAGTTGAATGAACGCCGTTTCATCACCTTCCGCAATGCGGATAAATAACTCCTTATCGGTATCGCATGTATCCGTTCTCAAACAGTCGGGTTTGGTTTCTCTTGAAGCACTAATCAGTTAAGTTGGTCATCTTTAATGACCCCGCATAATAAAATTACCAAAAAAGGATGATCTCAAATCATCCTGATGGCAACAGATATTAACTTTTTTCTGAAGAGATAATCCCGGTATGATCAGTACTGGTTCTTCAACCATTTGAGTAATTCTGCGGAGATCAGTTTCCCCTCCACCATAAATCCGTCATGGCCGTAGGCGGAGTCGATCTCTATGAGCGAAGCGTTGGGCAGTTGTCTTTGCATGAACCTTTGTTCTTCCACCGGGCAGAGGATATCGCTGCTGATACCTATGATGAGGGTGCGCTGTTGAATGCCACGGAGAACGGCATCCACGTCGGCATTGCGGCCGCGGGCAAGATTGTGACTGTCCATGGACCGGGAGAGACTGAAGTAGGAGAAGGCGTTGAATCTTTTTACCAGTTTTTCTCCCTGGTAGTGAATATAGGAGGAGGCACGGAAGCCTTCGAGTTTGGAATGATCGGGGTCGGTCTGGTGTTTCACCATGATGCCGTAGTTCCGGTAGGTGAGCATGCCAATGGCGCGGGCGGTCTTGAGGCCGGCTGCGCCTGCATCAGGTGCATCATTCTTCCAGGTGGCATCTGTTTCAATGGCCAGGCGCTGGGTGGTGTGCACGGCAATGCCCCAGGCGCTCTCAGTGGGAGAGGTGGCCAGCAGGAACAGCTGCTCTATCACTTCCGGCTCGGCAACGGCCCATTCCATGGCCTGATAGCCGCCCATGCTGCCTCCCATGAGGAGGTGGATCCGGCTGATGCCCAGGTGACGGCGGAGCAGGATATGCGCCTGAACCATATCGCGGATGGTAATGAGAGGAAAATGGTGAAAATAAGGCTGCCCTGTGCGGGGATCTGTACTGAGCGGGCCGGTAGTGCCATAACAGGAACCGATGATATTAGCACAAACTATAAAGTATTCTTCCGGATTGATCACTTCTCCTGTGCCGATTACGCCTTTCCACCAGTCGGCCGCATCGGAATTGGCCGTCAGGGCATGACATACCCAAACCACCTTGCTGTTGGGCTGTAATTGGCCATAGGTATGGAAAGCCACGGTGAGCTCCGGCAAGATCTGCCCGGACTCCAGTTGAAACGGTTCGTTAAAGTGAAAGGTCTGCATTCGGTCAATACTGATTCAGGGTGCAAAGTAAATGCCTGCATGAATTACATTTGCAAAAATCTTTACCATGATTAAAATTGAATTGGAGCGGGTAAAAGGCGATTACGGTTTTGAAGCTAAGGACGCATACGGCCATACGGTTCATATCGATAACAGCACAGAGGGAGGTGGCTCTGATTTCGGGGCCCGTCCCATGCAATTACTGCTGATGGGCCTGGGAGGCTGCAGCGGCATCGATATCGTATCGATCCTGAAGAAGCAGCGTCAGCCAGTGGAAGGTTTTAATATGAAGATAGAAGGCGAGCGTGAGGCGGGTAAAGAGCCATCCCTCTGGAGCAATGTACATATCGTATTTGAACTTACGGGGGAAGTGGATCCGCAGAAGGCTTACAAAGCAGCCGAACTTTCCATGGATAAATATTGTTCTGTTGCCGAAACCCTGCGCCGTGCGGGAGGCAATCTCACCTGGTCCGTTCGTGTGAATGGTCAAAACATCCAATAATCTCCAGTATGTCACAACATCCCATTACTCAGGCAATCCGGATCCAGACCGAACGTACCAACGAAATGGAGCACAGCACGCCCATGTTCCTTACCAGCAGCTTCTGCTTTGATGATGCCGAGGAAATGCGCGCAACTTTTGCCGATGAGACCGACTTCAATATCTACAGCCGGTTCAGCAACCCTAACGTAAAAGAATTCACAGATAAGGTTTGCGCCCTCGAAGGTGCCGAAGCCGGTTATGCTACTGCATCTGGCATGAGCGCCATCTTCGCCTCCTTCATGGCGCTGATGAAACAGGGAGATCACCTGCTGGTCTGCAATGCCATTTTCGGCAGCACGCATACCGTGATCACCAAATTCCTTCCCAGGTTCGGCATCGAATACACTTATTTCGAGGCGGATAAGCCCGAAACCTGGGATGCCCTGGTTCGTCCAAATACCAAAATGATCTTTGTTGAAACGCCTACCAACCCGGGCCTTGACCTGGTGGACATGGAGAAAGCAAGCGCGCTTGCTAAAAAACATAACCTGCTCTTCAATGTAGACAACTGTTTTGCAACACCAATCGGCCAGCGTCCCATCGATTTCGGGGCCGACCTGGTAGTTCATTCCGCCACCAAGTGGATGGACGGGCAGGGCCGTGTGCTGGGCGGTGTGATCGTAGGCAGGAAAGAGCTGATCAAAGATATTTATCTCTTCTGCCGCAGTACCGGGCCATCACTGTCTCCCTTCAATGCCTGGATCCTGAGCAAAAGCCTTGAAACCCTGGACGTGCGTATGGAACGCCACGCTTCCAATGCGCTGACCCTGGCACAGAAATTAGAGAAACATTCTGCTATCTCCTGGCTGAAATATCCCTGGTTGCCCAGTCATCCGCAGCACGGGATCGCCAAAAAGCAAATGACGAATGGCGGTGGTATCGTGTGTTTTGAGCTGAAGGGCGGACTGGAAGCAGGACGTAAATTCCTGGACAGGCTGCAAATGCTGAGTTTAACAGCCAACCTGGGTGATACAAGGAGCATTGCATCACATCCTGCAAGCACTACGCATGCCAAGCTCACAGAGGCTGAGCGTGCAGCAGTGAATATAACGCCGGGGCTTATCCGAATTTCAGTTGGACTGGAAAAGGTGGATGATATTCTGGCTGATATCCTGCAGGCGCTGGAGGATTAGTGAAAATCGGCCTGTGCCCGTAAAATCAGCTTGTGTCCGGTAGCTCGCCTCTGACGAGTTACTTCTATTTGTTCGCCTCCGGCGAACACCGTGTCGCCGGGAGGCGGCGGAATAAAAGTCACTCGCGGGGACGCGAGCGACCGGGCACTGCGAAATAAAATTTTTCATCATGAGAAAGCCGCAACCTGCTAAAGTGGTGAGAAGCCTTGGGAAAACCATTGCTGAGCATTGCCGGAAGATCCCGGGCGGCTTCGATGTTGAGGATATACATGATCTGAGAGTGGCTTATAAGAAGCTGCGATCTTTTCTGAGGCTGATGCAGGGAGATGACAGGAATGTAAAAATGCCGGATGAGATCAAAGTGATTTATCGGTCATGCGGAACCGTTAGAGATATGCAGCTGATCATTGAACGCTTGAGAGAATGGAAGGAGATCATCCCGGGCTTTCTCAAAGGTATTCATCATGATCTCTTTCAGGCCAAGGAATTACTGGTGATACACATCGAAGATACCAGTATCAGTAAAACCATTAAAGAGCTGATGGATGAGTTGCCGCCAACGGTTACGGAAGAAATGTTGAAACGTTTCATCCAGCGGAAAGTGGCTACTATCCATGTGCTGCTGCTGGCACTGGAGCATGAGGAGGAATTGCACGCCATCCGGAAAGCGTTGAAAGACCTGGTATACGTAAAAAAGATCCTGGAAACAGAACTGAAATATGATTATGCTTTTCCGGAATGGCAAGATGATAATAAGCTGGAAGAGCTCACAACCATGCTGGGCGATCTCAACGACCAGTACATCGCGCTTTCTTTTCTGAATGAAGAGCGGATGCAGCAGGCTCCT
This sequence comes from Pseudobacter sp., assembly GCF_051955275.1. NCBI lineage: Bacteria > Pseudomonadati > Bacteroidota > Chitinophagia > Chitinophagales > Chitinophagaceae > Pseudobacter > Pseudobacter sp. The sequence goes on from NZ_JBQCGW010000220.1 coordinate 13,753, forward strand.
CTGGAAGAACAAACCGCGCTTCAGCAATTACTCGCACAATGGAAACTTTCCAAAGAACAGGCGCAGCAAACTGCCATGCAGGAAGTGCGCAGCCTGCAGGGTTTCTTTCAGGTATAATTTCTGTAATTACAATATTTTTTCCATCTGCATACTACGCGATCCTTTTACCAGGAAGCTGGTATGCTGGAAATTTTGAGCGGTCAGCCATTCTTTGGCGGCGGCTGCATTCTCCATGCTTATGAAGGGATGATCGATCTTTCTGAAATCGCCACCTACCAGAACCACTGCCTTCCAGTTGTATTTTTTGATGAGATCGATGATCTGCTGGTGTTCCTGCAGGCTTTCAGGGCCGAGTTCCATCATGCCTCCGAGCATCAGCACTTTGTTGTTGCCCTTGAGCGAGGCAAAGTTGTCGATGGCAGCCCGCATACTGCTGGGGTTGGCGTTGTACGCATCCAGGATATAGCTGTTATTGCCGATGGTCATCAGCTGAGAGCGGCTGTTGCTGGGGGTATAGTTCTCAATGGCGGTGCGGATGGCTTCATCGGATACACCAAAATGCTTTCCGATGGTAACTGCCACCAGGATATTCGGCAGATTGTAAGCGCCTACCAGTTTGCTGTTGATGGTGAAGGGCTGACTGCCGGTGATGGACACAGACAGGAAGGGTTCACTTTGAGATACCTCTCCCGTTACTGTTGCATTGGAAGTGCCGTAGGTAATGATCTTTTCAATGCCTTTGCTCATTTCCTGCAGGTAATCATAATCCCACATTACGAAGGCGGTGCCGTTGTGCGCGCGGAGATAATTGAAGAGCTCTCCTTTGCCTTTGCGAACGCCTTCAATACCTCCGAATCCTTCCAGGTGCGCCTTGCCTGCATTGGTGATGATTCCATGGGTAGGCAGGGTGTACAGGCAATAGCTTTCGATCTCTTTCTGGTGATTGGCTCCCATTTCTATCACAGCCATTTCTGCATCGGGTTGAACACGCAGGAGGGTGAGGGGGATGCCTATATGATTATTCAGGTTGCCCTGTGTTGTGTATGTTTTGTAGCGGGCGGCAAGCACGGTGCTTACCAGTTCCTTGGTAGTGGTTTTACCGTTACTGCCGGTGATGGCAATAAAGGGGATATCGAATTGTTCCCGGTGGTGTTTGGCCAGTTGCTGCAGGGTGCTGAGCACATCTTCCACCTGGAGGATCTTTTCATGGGGGCTTGCCGGTGGTTCATCCACGATGGCATAGGCGGCGCCTGCATCCAGTGCGGCCTGTGCAAAAGTATTACCATTGAAATTCGGTCCCTTCAGGGCAAAATACAGATCGCCTGCCCTGAGGGCGCGGGTGTCTGTCTGCACGGAAGGAAATTGCTGGTAGACCTTGTATAATTCAGGAATTGTGATCATAAGAATGTGATGGAAGCAAATGTAGTAAAATAAAAAAGCCGTCCTTTTGAGACGGCTCTTTTATTATCTTAAATGAACTTATCTTTTTCTGGTGTTCTGCCTTCTGTTGGGATAGTCGATACCAGTTTTGCGACCATTACCTTCAGGGCTACCTACGCGATCCATAGCGCAACGGAAACCTACGGTGCTGCTTGCCTGATCTTCTTCCATGTAACGGCGTGTGCCGGGGGAGAGCCAGTATGCGCGGTCGTTCCAGCTACCACCTTTGATCACGCGGGATTTGTCGGAGATCAGGGTAGTGAGGCCGTAACCGTATTTAACACCCAGGAGGAGCGAATCACCATCGAGGTAGTTGATCACGTTTCCTTTCTGGTAGTTGCGGCGGTTCTTGCTTTCTTCGTCAGTTACGTAAACTTTCTTTACGCGGCCGAGAGAATCTTTCTCAAACTCACCGTCTTTATTCTTGTAGTTGTTCTCGAAGTAGTTACCACGATAAGGAGATACATCATCGTTATCGGTGGAGTTCATCGGACGGTAAACGTCACCTACCCACTCGTTCACGTTTCCGGACATATTATAAAGACCGAATGCGTTGGGGTAGAAAGAGGTTACAGGTGCAGTGTAAACAGCACGGTCGTTCAGACCACCTGCAACACCCATGTTATCACCATTACCTCTCTTGAAGTTGGCGAGGAAAGTACCCTGCCATGCGCCGCGGCGTGTATCACGGAGACCGTTCACGTTCTGGCTCCAGGAGAATACCTGTTTGTTGGTGATGAGCTCCTCACCGCGTTTTCCTTCCTTGCGGCTTGGGCTCGGGTTCTGACCTACGAGACCGAGGGCTGCATATTCCCATTCAGCTTCCGTTGGGAGGCGGTAGTTGGGGAGCAGGATACCGTCTTCGAAAGTTACAGTAGTTCTTGGAGTTCCGTTGGGGTTCTTAAGAGGGTTCTTCTTGGAACGAACGGAATTGCCTGGGGTAGGAGTGGTCAGACCGATGAGGTATGACTTGGTGTTGAAGCTTTCGCCACCCTGACCCTGAATATTTTTGAGCGTTGTTTTATTGATGAAGCCTTTCTGAACCAGGGCCAGCTCGTTCACACGGTCTGAGCGCCAGAGACAGAAATCGTATGCCTGCCTCCAGGTTACGCCTACTACAGGATAGTAGTTATAAGCCGGGTGACGGAAGTAATATTCAACCAAAGGCTCGTTGTAAGCCAGCTCGCTACGCCAAACGAGGGTATCGGGAAGGGCTCCTTCACGAACATCTTTATATTCATCGGCATCAAATACGTTATTGATCCAGTAGAGATATTCGCGGTAATGGATATTGGCCACCTCTGTACGGTCGATGTAGAAAGAGTTCACCGTTTTACGGGCAGGAACGTTGTTCCAGTCGCTCATTACATCTTCCTCGGTAGCCCCCATCATGAAAGTACCCCCCTGAACAAACACGAGACCGGGGCCGGTATGTTGTTCTTTCTCACGGGATACCTGGTAACCACCCTGATCTTTGCTATTGTATTCCCAGCCGGTTACAGAGGATTTCTCCTTCTTGTTGCTCTTACAGCTGGCGAGAGCCGCGGCGCAGGATACCAGTACGAATAGGTTTTTCAAGTTCATTTTAGATAGCTTTATGCCTTTTGGTTCAATTAAGTTAAACGCAGATGAAGCGCAAAAATTGTACAGTTTCCGTATAAAAAATGTAAACTTTTATTCCGCTAAGGCAGGTTTTTATTAACAGGGTAACAATTTTTTGCAGATGAATAACCTGCAATTGCGAATATAGGCACTTTCGATCTATTTTTGATCAGATGTGCCGCCGCTTTACCATTCTCCTTTGCCTTGTACTGCTGCTTATCCGGTCCACTTCCCTGCTGGCCCAGCGCAGTTATGCGCCTCATTCCGTGCTCGCCTCCGGCAACTGGTTCAGAATTGCCGTTCAGGCCCCCGGGGTGTACCGGTTAGACATACCCTTCCTGCAAACACTGGGCCTGAATATTCAGGGGGCGGCATCAAATTCCATCCGCCTCTATGGGTACAGTGGCGCCATGCTCCCAGAAGACCCCGGCGCTGCCCGGCCCGATGACCTGGTGGAAAACGCCCTCTGGGCCGAAGACGGAGGCGATGGCGTGCTCAATAACAACGATTACCTCCTGTTCTATGCCCCCGGGCCCCATCACTGGACGGCCGACCCCAATAACCGCTCATTCAGGCATACAAAGAACCTCTACAGCGAGCAATCCTACTATTATCTCACCATCGGGGGTGCCGGACTGCGGATAAACAGCCAGCCTGCCACCGGAGTGGCCAATACCACCATCCAGACCTACTCTGACAGATATTTTTATGAGCTCGATTCCGTGAACCTGCTCAGCAGCGGAAAGGATTGGTTCGGGTACGATTTTGCCGATGTGCCGGGTAAGTTGCTCATGCACAATTTCACCGCCGCCCTGCCCGGTCTCACCGCCGCCCCCGCCACTATCAGGGCCCGCTGTATTTCCCGGTCCTTCGGCAATGGCAGCAGCTTCGGATTTACCCTGAACGGCAACTCCATCCTCAATATGAGCATGCCGGCCGTTCCTGCAGGACAATACGATCTTTTCGCCAGGTCCGTTGGGGCTGAAGCCAGCTTTAACCCGCCCGGTCCCAACCTGGCCATCAGCATTACCTACTCACCCGGCAGCGCCAATGCACAGGGGTGGCTCGACTGGTTCGAGATAACCGGCCGCAGCTCCCTCAGCCTGGCTGGAAGGAACCAGCTGCTTTTCCGGGACTGGAACAGCGTAGCCGCCGGCAATACCGGTGAATTCATCATCGACCAGGGAGATGTCTCCACCCAGGTATGGGATGTTACCGACCCCCGGCAACCCATTCGTCTGAACGGCACCGTTAGCGGAAATACTTATCGTTTCATAAACTCCTGCCAGCAGCTGAAGGAGTATGCGGCTTTCCGCCCGGCAGGCTTGCTTACCCCTGTAAATGCAGGCAGAGTGGCCAACCAGGACCTACATGGAACTGATCCCGCAAACATGATCATCCTCACCGATCCTTCGCTGACGGGCCAGGCGCAGCGCATTGCCGATTTTCACCAGCAGCGCGATGGCATCAGCAGCCGAATTGTTACTACCGTACAGGTATATGCGGAGTTCTCCTCTGGCATCCCGGACCCGGTAGCAGTGCGGGATTTCCTGAAAATGTACTACGACAGGTCAAACGGTGATCCCGCAAAACGACCGGCATACCTGCTCCTGCTTGGAGCGGGCTCCTTCGATTACAAAGACCGCATTACCAATAATACCAACCTGGTACCTGCCTGGGAAAGCGGCGTATCGCTGGAACCGCTTGGAACCTACACTTCAGATGATTTCTTCGGCTTCCTCGATGATGGCGATGATATCTCGCAAACCGGTGTTCACCTGCTGGATATCGGCATCGGACGTATTCCAGCTTCCAACGACCAGGAGGCTGCGCGCTATATCAACAAGCTCATTGCTTACACATCTTCCAAAGCGCTGGGCCCCTGGCGAAATGAGCTCACTTTTGTGGCCGATGATGAGGACGGCAACCTGCACCTGCAGGATGCGGAAGTGATCACGCAGACCGTACAGACCACCAACTCTCTTTTCAATACAGACAAGATCTACCTGGATGCCTATCCACAGGAGAGCGGTGCCGCAGGCGCCAGGTACCCTGCAGTGAACCAGGCCATCGGCAGCCGCATGTTCAGCGGCAATCTCATCTGGAATTACACCGGTCACGGAAGCAACAGGCGGCTCGCCGAGGAAGTGGTGCTGGACCAGGACATTGTGAACAGTTTCAACAATGCAGACAAACTGCCCCTGTTCATCACCGGAACCTGCGATTTCGGACCTTACGATAATCCGCTGATCGGTTCGCTGGGAGAGGACCTGCTGCTGCGCGACAAGACCGGGGCCATCGCACTGATGACCACTACCAGGCTGGTGCAGAGTTTCAGCAATCGCATCATGAACCAGAACTATCTTGCTACAGCATTGAAGCAGCAACCTGATGGCAGTTATCTCCGGCTGGGTGATGCCGTGATGCAGGCTAAGAATCTCACCTATACCAACAATTCTGATGTGATCAATAACAGGAAGTTTACGTTGCTGGGGGATCCCGCACTGCGACTGGCTTTCCCGCAGCATAAAGTGGCCGTTACGCAGATCAATGGCGTGCAGGTGGATGCAGTGCCAGATACGCTGAAAGCATTGTCTGAATATACCATAAGCGGGCAGGTGACGGATGAAGCAGGCGTATTGCTCAGCAATTACAACGGTACCGTATATCCGGTGGTGTTCGACAAGCCCCAGGCAAAGCAGACCCTGGGTAATGATCCGGGCAGTCCACCCGTTTCCTTCAGTACACAGCAGAATATGCTCTTCAGGGGCAAGGCCCGTGTGAGCAATGGCCAGTTCAGTTTTCGTTTTGTGGTGCCCAGGGATATCAATTACCAGTTCGGGAATGGCAAGATCAGTTTCTATGCAGAGGATGGTGCTACCGATGCCGGCGGTGCTTATAAAGAGATCATAGTGGGAGGTTCGGGTACTGGTACGGGTGATAAGGATGGTCCGCATATCCGCGCATGGCTCAATGATGAAAAATTTGTGAACGGAGGTATCAGTAATGCCAGACCGATCCTGCTGATGCGGCTGGCGGATTCTTCCGGAATCAATATCATGGGTACAGGTATCGGTCACGACCTGGTGGCGGTGCTTGATAATGATCAGAAGCAAACATATGTGCTCAATCAGTTCTATGAAAGTGAAACGGACAATTACAAAAAGGGATTAGTAAGATTCCAGTTGCCTGAACTGGCTCCCGGCCCCCATACACTTTCCATCAAAGCCTGGGATGCCGTGAACAACTCCAATGAGGCCGTGCTTGAATTCAGGGTGGTGAATGAGTCGGAACTGAGGCTGGAACATGTTCTCAACTACCCGAATCCGTTCACCACGAATACGAATTTCTGGTTCGATCACAACAGGCCCGGAGAAGAATTATCGGTTACTGTTCAGGTATATACCGTATCCGGAAAGTTGGTAAAAACACTAAAACGTACAATATTTTCAACTGGCAACCGTTCCAGTGAAGTGAATTGGGACGGACGTGATGAATATGGCAGTAAGATCGGAAGAGGAGTATATATATACCGGTTGCAAGTGAAAACATCGGACGGAAAAATGGCCTATAAATTAGAAAAATTATATATATTGTAGGATGTATTGATTTTTCGTTTTGGTAAAATCATGTATTTTCGCCCCGTTTTATCAGATTTAAAGCATTCCTTATTAGAGAAAACTTCTACTCCGACATTAGTATCGCCTTACTGCATCAGCAATAGCTTCTGACCAAAGCTACCCAGATCCCGATCCTGAAAATAAGAAGACTGCGGACAGCATTGTTGAAGGCAGTATTAAACAAACAGACCTTTAAAACAGATTATTACGTTATGAAACGAAAGACTTTCAAACTGGCTGCTTTATTATCTCTTATGACGGGAGTTGGAGCTATTCAGGCACAGGCCCAATCCACCGAGTATGACCGGCCGAATGTTGTTACCTCAGCTGTTCCCTTTTTACGCATTTCGCCGGATGCAAGAGCAGGCGGTATGGGTGAACTGGGCGTGGCAACCACACCAGATGCGAACTCAGCTTTCTGGAACCTCGCTAAAACACCATTTACAAAACATGATTACGGTATTGGTCTCACTTACACGCCATGGTTGAAGGATCTGGGTCTTAATGACGTGTACCTGCTGACTGCTACCGGTTATGCAAAGATCGATGAGCTGCAGGCTATCTCTGCTTCAGTACGTTATTTCAGTCTGGGTAATATCCAGTTCACCAACTTCAGTGGAACCGATCTCGGAGAAGGCCGCCCGCGTGAAGTAGGCATCGATGTTGGTTACAGCCGCAAACTGTCTGACAAGATCGCGCTGGGTATTGCCCTCCGATATATCAACTCCAACCTGGCTGCTGGTCAGGAAGTGGATGGTACCACTTACAAAAAAGGTAATGCTGTTGCCGGTGATCTGAGCTTCTTCTACACTGGCGTGAATGAAAACGGCCAGGGCTGGAACTTCGGCGCTGTGTTGAGCAACCTGGGTACTAAAATCGGTTATACCAACGATGCAAAGCAGAGAGATTATATTCCCGCCAACCTCGGTCTGGGCGCTACTTACACTGCCGCCATCGATGAAGCCAACAAGATCACTTTCGGAGTAGATATCAACAAACTGCTGGTGCCAACACCTCCGCAGGCTGCTGATCCTACCGATCCTGATAAAACCACAAAAGATTCTGCAGCACTGGCTAAATACCGCGACAAGAGCGTGGTGAGCAGCTGGTTCAGTTCCTTCGGTGATGCTGACGGCGGCTTCAGCGAAGAAGTAAAAGAACTGCAGGCATCAATCGGTGCCGAGTACAGTTACAATGATCAGTTCTTTGTGCGTGCCGGCTATTTCTACGAGAACAAACAAAAGGGAAACCGTAAATATTTCACGCTCGGTCTCGGTCTTAAATACAATGTATTCGGACTGAACTTCTCTTACCTGGTTCCTTCAGGAAGTGGTGTGAACAGGAATCCGCTCTCCAACACACTCCGCTTCGGACTTGTGTTTGACCTCGATAAAGAGTAAGAGCGAAAAATAAAATATATTTGAAGCGTCCTGATCCGTCAGGACGCTTTTTTTTGACCCAAACAGAATGATATGTACAGGATCGGATTCGGAATAGATTTTCATCAGCTGACGGAAGGAAGGGATCTGTGGATAGGTGGGGTGAAGATTCCCCATCACAAGGGGGCGCTGGGCCATAGTGACGCGGATGTTTTATTACACGCCATCTGCGATGCCATGCTGGGCGCACTGGCGCTTGGAGACATCGGTATTCATTTTCCCAATAACGATCCGGCCTATAAGAATATAGACAGCAAGATCCTGCTGGCCCACTGTTATAAACTGATCTCTGAAAAAGGATATAAGATCGTGAACGTGGATGCCTCCATTTGCCTGGAAGCACCCAGGATCAAACCTTACTCCGCACAGATGCGTGAAGTGATTGCAAATATCCTGCAGGTGGGTATGGACGATGTTTCCGTAAAGGCCACCACCTCGGAAACCATGGGGTTCGTGGGCAGGGAAGAAGGATTGGTGGCTTATGCAAACGTGTTGTTGACCAAAGCATAGTATATTTGCGAATGCCATCTATCAACGTCAAGATCATCAACCAGTCTTCCAACCAGTTGCCTGAATACGGCACACCCGGCGCGGCCGGCCTCGACCTGCGCGCCAACCTGGAAGCACCTGTTACCTTACAACCCCTGGAACGTGCTTTGATACCTACTGGTTTATTCATAGAACTGCCGGAAGGGTATGAAGCACAGGTTCGCCCGAGAAGCGGACTCGCTATCAAACAGGGGCTGACCTGCCTCAATACACCCGGTACCATCGATTCTGACTACAGGGGCGAGATCAAGGTGATCCTCATCAACCTTTCCCAGGAACCACAAACCATTCAGCATGCAGACCGAATTGCACAAATGGTGGTTGCTGAGTATACAAAAGTTGCGTGGGAATCCGTTGTAAGCATCTCTGCCACCCAGCGTGCGGAAGGTGGTTTCGGACATACCGGCAAATCATAAATCCTGGTTCTGATGAAATATATTCTCTGGTTACTGGTTCCGGTAGTGCTCGCCGGTTCACTCGGCAGTTGCAGGTCCACCAAAAGGATCCAGACTGCCATCAGCAAAAAGGACACAACCATTGTGGTGCCCGTTGTGGATGCCAAAGCTGATTCCGTGCGTTTCATCCAGGAGATCTGGCAGGGTATCGAAAGGAACAGGATCGATTTCAATACTTTCTCCGCAAAAGTGAAAGTTGAATTCACCGGGGCAGATGGGAAGAAGCCTGACATCAACGCCTTCATCCGCATCAAAAAGGACAGCGCCATCTGGGTGAATGCCACAGCCCTGCTGGGTATTGAAGTGTTTCGCCTGCTGGTAACACCGGACAGTGTGAAGCTGCTGAATAAACTGGACAAAGTAGTGCAACTCCGCTCTGTGTCCTATCTGCAGGAGCTGGCTAAAATACCTTTCACCTTCAAGGAGCTGCAGTCCCTGCTGATCGGAAACCCTGTGTTCCTCGACAGCAATATTGTATCTTACAGGAAAGACGATAAGACCATCTCATTGCTCAGTTCTTCTGAATTGTTCAAACACCTGCTCACCGTTTCTAATGATGATTACCGCCTGCTGCACAGCAAGCTGGACGATGCAGATGCCCTGCGCAACCGGACCTGCAATATCAGTTACGGCGAATATGTAAATAAGAACGGGCTGTTATTCCCCACTTCCAGGAGTATTACTGTGGTGGAGAAAACCAAGGTGGATATTGCTCTTCAGTTCAAGCAGGTGGATTTTAATGTGGATTTAACCTTTCCTTTTAATATTCCACGTAATTATAAGCGTCAATAATTCGTTATCACCTTTCTTAACACCATTAGTCAATAAAATCCGAGCGATATGCAAAGAATCCTGGTTGCCTTTTCATTGGTATTCCTGTGTGCCTTCGGAGTGCGCGCGCAACAGAGCAGTGATGATCTGAAAAAGAAGCAGTCTGAGATCCAGCAAGAGATCGACGAGCTGCGCCGTACCCTGAATGATACCAAGAAGAACAAGAAGGCCAGCCTGGGTCAACTTGCGCTGATCAACAAGAAGCTGCGTCTTCGCGAGCAGGCGATCGGAAATATCAATGAACAGATCAACAATATCCAAAGCAGTATCAGCCAGAACTACAATGAGATCAGCAGGCTGAACAAGGAGCTGGATACCCTGAAGGAACATTATAAGAAAAGCGTGGTGTACGCTTACAAGAACCGCAGTAACTACGAATTCCTCAATTTCATCTTTGCTTCCAATAGCTTTAATGAGGCCCTCAAACGTATCGAGTACCTGAAGTCTTACCGTCAGTACCGCGAACAGCAGGCACAGACCATCAAGAACACGCAGCAGCTGCTGAACGAAAAGAATGAAGGCCTGAAAGCCTCCCGCAAACAAAAGGATGAAGTACTCAGATCTGCAGAGAAAGAGAAAGTAGTACTGGTTGATGAGCGTAAAGAGAAAGATGAATTCCTCGGAAAGATCAAGGCCCGCGAAAAAGAGATCTCCAGGGAAATTGAAATGAAGGCCCGTGCTGACCAGAAACTGAAACTGGCCATCCGTGCTGCTATCGATAAAGAAATGAAGGCAGCTGCCGTTGCTGCCCGTGAAAAGGCTGCCCGCGAAGAACGGGCCCGTGAACTGGAAAGAGAGAAAGAAAGAGAACGTGAGCGGGAGCGCGAAAAAGAAAAAGCGCGTCTTGCTGCCGCTGCTGCGAAACAGCCTGCCACCAATAATCCTACACCTGCTACCCCCGCTCCGGCACCTGTTGCTTCCACACCGGCTCCAGAGCCTAAGAAGCAGCCAGCCCGCTCAGAGAGCGTATTTGAAGCCACTCCTGAAGGCATGGCATTATCAGGTGGGTTTGAGAAGCAGAAAGGCAAACTTCCTTGGCCTGTTGAAAAAGGGAATATTAAACTGCACTTTGGTCCTTATACCGTATTCGGGAATATCCGTGGCAATAACCCCGGGATCACCCTTGAAACCAATTCCGGCGCTACTGTAAAAGCAGTATTTGATGGAGAGGTGACCACAGTTTTTGATATCGAAGGCCAGTGGGCAGTGATGATCCAGCACGGAAAGTATTTCTCAGTTTACAGTAACCTTGCGTCAGCTTCCGTAAGTAAGGGACAGAAAGTGAGTATCGGACAAACTATCGGAAGGGCTGGCAATAACGATGATGGTGAAGGCGAAGTGGAGTTCATCATCATGCTGGAAAAAGCCAACCAGAATCCTGAGACCTGGCTGAGAAAAAAATAATCATGTAAAGAACCTCATAAAAGATCCCGTTGTAAGCATGGCTCGCAACGGGATCTTTCGTTATAAGAATTCTGGTATTAATTCAGGAACCTGTTGTACAGTTCTTCATACATGGGCACCACCCTGTCTATATCAAAGTGCTGCGCATGTGCAAAAGCGTTAGCCTTGAACTGTTTCAGCTGTTCGGGGTTCGACAGCAGTTCGATAGCCTGACGGCTCATATTCTCTACATCGCCAACATTGCTGAGGAAACCGGTTTTGCCGTCTACATTGATCTCGGGCAATCCACCGGCATTGGTGGAGATCACGGGAACGCCTGCGGCCATGGCTTCCAGGGCAGCCAGACCAAAGCTCTCATAATCCGAAGTGAGTAAGAACAGGTCGGAGATGGCCAGGATCTCTTCTATTTGTTCCTGCCTTCCTACAAAGCGGGTATCGTCGCAGATACCAAGCTCGCGGCACATGGCTTCTGCGATGGGTCTTTCAGGGCCATCGCCCACGAAGAGCAATTTGGCGGGCACCTTGGGTAAAACCCTGGCAAAGATCTGCACCACATCTTCCACTCGTTTCAGTTTGCGGAAGTTGGAAGCATGCAGCAGGATCTTTTCTCCGTTGGGGGCTATCACTTTGCGGAATGCATCGATAGGTTTTTTATTGAAGCGTTTCACGTCCACAAAATTCTGGATCACTTCTATATTCTTACCAATCTTGAAATGCTTATAGGTTTCATCACGCAGGTTATTGGAAACTGCGGTGATGGCGTCGCTTTCATTGATGGAAAATGTAACTACGGGCTCGAAGGTTTTATCACGCCCCACGAGTGTGATATCCGTACCGTGCAGGGTGGTGATCACCGGGATGCGCTTGCCCTGTTTTTCCAGGATCATCTTGGCCATATAGGCGGCAGATGCGTGTGGAATGGCATAGTGCACGTGCAGGAGATCGATATTGTTGTTTACGATCACATCAACCATGGTGCTGCTCAGTGCCGTTTCGTAAGGGGGATAATCGAACAGGGGATAGGTGGGAACGCGTACTTCGTGATAAAAGATATTTGCGTTGAATTCGCTTAGTCTTACAGGTTGCTGATAAGTGATAAAATGGACCTGGTGACCTTTGTCAGCCAGTGCTTTGCCCAGTTCAGTGGCCAACACGCCGCTTCCGCCGAACGTGGGATAACAAACTATTCCAATGCGCATAGAGACCGATTAGTTGATGGGTATATAGATGTATGAAGGTAAAGGAATTGTTTAACTTTAGGCTAAATAACAGTCCTTATGGCAGGAAGGTTCAAAGTCAAGACAATTATCTTTTGGGTACTCTTTTTAGGCCTCGGCATCTTCGTTTATGTGCGCTATTTCTGGGTTTTTGAAAGCGGTACGAAGGGCGGTATACTCAACACTTTCGGAAAGAAGGGGTATGTATTCAAGACCTATGAAGGTAAAATTATCCAGAGCGGATTCCGCGTGAATGTTCAGAGCAATGAATTCGAATTCAGCGTGGTGAGCGAGTCTGTGGCGAAAGTACTGCTGGAGAATGCAGGCATGAACGTGCAGGTTCATTTCAAATCTTATCTGGGTGCGTTACCGTGGAGGGGCTGGCAGAAATACATAGTGGATAGTGTGTATGAGGTGCGGAACCCGACTAATCTGGAGAATGTGGTGAGCCCGCAGTAGATGCTTTTTCGGCTCAGGGGTATGCCTGTTCAGGCTGGAAAACAAACCGCACCTTTATGAGGTGCTATTGGGCTTTTGTTTAGTTGGGTTGGGCTGTGGTGCAAAGCCAGGCTTCTTCGCTTATGTTTTCAAGGCCTGCACAGGCATACCCCTGAGCCATGAACACTCGGGAGGTGCAGCACATTATTCTCCTGATTACGGGATCGCGCACCTCATGGGAGGAGGGAGAGGGGGAACGGGTGCATCACCCAAAGTAATAGGAGATGCATTACCCGGTAATTGAGCACTGCATTCCTTTCGTTCCCGCCGCTTTTACCCATCCTTCCACTCCCGATCTGCTGAGTGCCAAAGATTATTTGTAATAAGGTGTTGAGTTATCGAGGTGCTGCTGTTGCGGGATGGTGTGGAGCAGGCCTTTAAAACATACGATCCTTCAGCCCGGCATTGCACCTCAGCCTCAACATACCCCACCACAACCTATCGAAGAACAAACAGGTGTGGGTATGTTTTTCAGCCCGTGCAACACCACCCCAACAGTCCCGTCATAAAAACTCAACCCATCACACAAAAAATCGCCGGGCGCTTATGCAGATCACCCACCCCCGCCTTCTTCCATGCCTGGATAGTCATTGTTCTGATCGATTCTGTTTCGGCTGTTAAATCTACGGCTATGCATAACCGTGTGTCAGGATGCAATGTTTTTATGATGGTTTCCGCGAGTTGATTGTTACGGTAGGGAGTTTCAATGAAGATCTCGGTACAATTCTTTTTTATAGACTCTGCTTCCAGCTCTTTAAGAGCTTTGACACGCTGGGTGGCATCGATGGGGAGATAGCCGTTGAAGCGGAATTGTTGTCCATTCATTCCGCTGCCCATGAGGGCCAGGAGGATGGAGCTGGGGCCTACCATCGGAACAACGGTGGCTTGCATTTGCTGGGCCAGGCCGATGAGGAGTTGCCCGGGGTCTGCGATGCCAGGGCAGCCTGCTTCACTGATGATGCCGATATTCTTGTTGAGTAAGAGGCATTTTCTGAACTCCTGCTGAACGGCTTCTTCTGCCTTATGGATGGTGAACCACTGGTAATCGTCGATCACCATTTCTTTCCATAATTGTTTGAGGAAGCGGCGGGCGCTCCTTTCGTTCTCCACAAAAAAGCACTGACAATGGTGGAGGGCTTCGGTTACATAGGCCGGTATGGTCTGCGTAGCGGATTCGTGCAGGAAAGACGGTATCAGATAGATCTTGCTGGAGCTCATGCCGGCAAGTTAGGGAAAATGTCAACGCTGGAGCTCAGGATCCTTATCCTGGTGATAAAGGCTGATGGTGGCCGCCACTACAGCATAAGCGGGAGCAAGCACCCAGCCCACTACCAGTACCAGGTGCATCAGGTAGAATACGATGCCATTGCCGATGGCAAGACCTTTGTGTTTACCAATGAACTCGATGCTTTCGGTGGCAGTGAGTTTGTGTCGTTCGCAGCTGTAGTCGAGCATGGAGAAGCCGTAGTAATAACATTCCACGAAGAGGGCAAATACCGGTACGATCCATCCTACAACAGGGATGAAGCTGAGAAGCAGTAAACTGATCATGTACACGGTCTGCCAGAACATATTGCGGAAGGCCAGTTTGATACCGCGGCCCATGTCTTTCAGCACCTGAGGCCAGCTGAAGGGATAGTCTTTCCCGTTGAGGATGGCATCTGTTTTTTCGCTGAGATAAGCGAACACAGGGGAGCCGAGGATGAGGAAAAGGTATTTGAACAAAGAGAAATAAAAAGAGAGGAGCAGGAGCCGGATCATGATCTCGCCCATTACAAAGAAAAAGCTGAGAAGGCCGCTGCCTTGTTTATGCACCCAACGGTCCACGCCGATGCGGTGACTGAGCCAGGTGACTGCGTTGCCCGATGAGATCAGGAAGAAATACAAACCAACTACAAAGAGGATCAGGTAGATGATACCAGGTATCAGGATCCATTTCCACAGCTTGTGATGGCTGATGAACTTATGGGCCCGCATGTACGACTGGATGGCTATGATGATTTCTTTGAGCAAGATGGTTATTTTTGATCGCAGGTTCAGGTTAATCCTTCAAACCTACTAAAATATTGAATCAATCTATGCTACCGGTGATGAAAAAGTTAGGAGAGGATTTTTATGACCGCCCGGATGTGGTGCAGATTGCAAGGGAATTGCTCGGCAAGATCCTCGTTACAAAATTCGATGGGGCTGTAACGGCGGGCCGCATTGTTGAGACCGAAGCCTATGAAGGCACGGTAGACAGGGCTTCGCATGCCTGGAACGGAAGACGCACCAAACGTACGGAAGTGATGTATGGACTGCCGGGAACTGCGTATATATACCTCTGTTATGGGATACATCAGATGTTCAATGTGGTCACCAATCAGCGCGATGTACCACATGCTATCCTCATCAGGGCGCTGGAACCGGTAGAAGGACAGGAACTGATGCTGCAAAGATTTGGTGTGAAAGCAGGTCAGCGTGCCGATCCTTACTTTCTTACCAAAGGTCCGGGCAATGTGGGGCGTGCGCTGGGGTTGCATACATCCCATACGGGCAGCAGCCTGCAGGGCGATGAAGTGTATATCGGTGATGACGGGTATAAGTTGAAGAAAGAGCAGATCGGTGAGTCTCCCAGGATAGGAGTGGATTATGCGGGAGAGCATGCGGAGTGGTTGTACCGGTTTTATGTGAAGGGGAACAGGTATGTGAGTGGAAAGATCACCCGCTAGATAAACTTCACTTATTCAATTACGTTAGTATTGCTTTAAAACTTAGGACAGGGAATACCTTTATTTCCTGGGGGGAAGTTGATATAGATCAGTGAGATCTCGATCCCGCCGCGGCTTTGTGAAGCCGTTTTAAGCGATGACATATTCACATCATAGGAAGCGCCGATCCTGAAACCACCGAATTCCAGTCCCAGATAGGGGATGATGGCATCATTCACATTATTGAAGCGGCTCCAGAGCCCGGCATAAAAGTTCGTGGGGTTCTCCTCGTTATCATTCATGGTAAACCCAACAGCACCACCTACTACAAAATTAGTGGCTGCGGCCTGGCGGCTGTAGAGTGCACTGAGATAGATATTGCGTGATTTATCGGTCAGCGGAAAGCTGCCACCGGCGTGGGCTGTAAGCCTTGGATTAAGCGTATATTCAATCCTGTCTGTATTGAAAGACTCGCGTGGTTTGTTGAGGTGATAACCGGCAACCCCAATATAGAAATTGTTGTAACCGTCTGTGGTGCCGTTGTAGAGGGCGCCTGCGGAGAGATCAAAGTAACCGATATTGAACTCCCGGTTGTCTACGGCTTCTCCACTGGGGATGGTCCATCCACCATGATCATCCAGTTCAGACTCGAAGTTGAGTTTGGTGCCATCCAGCCTTTTTGTAAAATAAGAACCCTGGAATCCGAAACCGATCTGATGCAGTCCGTCAGCGTCAAGCCCTTTGTGGTAGGCTGTTGTGAAGGAGATCATATTGGTGCTCAGGATGCCGTTGGCGGTTTTATCTGTCATGGCCACAACGCCTATGCCCCAGGTATCAAGCTCTGATAACCGGTTGCGCATAATAGGCATATCGATGGATGCTGTTGATGTGATGAAGGCTTTGCTGATAGCAGGCCATTGATCCCTGTAGTTTCCTGCCACGCGGAAATTCCCATTGAACTTTCCTGTAAGTGCAGGATTAAGTGTAAGCGGGGAAACGAAAAACTGGGAGAAATTCGGATCCTGTGCTGAAGCTGTCTCCAGCAAAAGCAGCGTAAAGATTACGGTGTAAAGTTTCCTCATCCGCATAGTTGGTTAGATCACTCTACCTAATGTACGACAAAAAGGAGAATGACCGGGTTAAATTTGATGTTTGATGTGTCAGATCAAGATTTATTTACATCTGAACCTTGGTGCCGTAGGCGAGGTCGCCGGCATCCCCCAGTCCAGGTACAATATATCCTTTGGCGGTGAGTTCTTCATCGATGGCGCCGCACCAGATCTTGACGTTCGGTTCACTTCTCTTCACGTATTCAATGCCCACGGTACAGGCGATAGCGGAAACGATATGGATTTCGCGGGGATGACCTTCATCCCTGAGGAATTGAATGGTCTTAACCAGTGAGGAGCCTGTGGCCAGCATGGCGTCTGCGATGATGATCACGCGGCCTTCCAGTTCAGGACAGCTCACATATTCCAGGCTGATCTCAAAAGATCCGTCCCGGTTATGTTTGCGGTAAGCGGAAATAAAAGCATTATCGGCTTTATCAAAATAATTGAGCAGGCCCTGGTGCAGCGGCAGTCCGGCCCTGAGCACGGTGGCCAGCACCGGCTGTTCTTCCAGCACCCGGCAGTTGGCGATACCCATGGCAGTCTGCACTTCGCGATCCACATAAGGAAGCTGCTGGCTGATATGATAAGCCGCTACTTCGCCCACCCGTTCAAGGTTGCGGCGGAATCGTAACCTGTCCTGCTGAACCTGTACGTCCCTTAATTCGCTCACCCATGTGCTGAGCAGAGAATCCTGTTCACTTAGATTGATTACCATGCGTTACTTTTGATGAGCAAAACTAATCCTTTGAGCAACTCAATTTCTTCTAAAATACTAAAAATATGGTTTACAGAGTACTTGGCCTAATGAGTGGAAGTGCGTTGGATGGGCTCGACATCGTTTTTGTGGAGTTTCAGGAAAATGGCGGGAAATGGCAATATGAGATCATTCACGGGGAAACCTACCCATATACCAAAGAATGGGCAGACAGGCTCCGCAATGCCATTCAGCTCAAAGCGCTTGACTATCAACTCCTGGATGTAGAGTACGGCCATTATATTGCCGCTGAAGTGCAGAAATTCATCGACCAGTACAAACTCGATTTCAAAGTACAGCTCATTGCATCCCACGGGCATACCACCTTTCATGTGCCTTCAAAAAAAATGACGGCTCAGCTGGGAGACGGTGCTTCCATTGCCGCTTCCACCGGTATCAATGTAGTGAGCAACCTGCGTGCCATCGATATGGCGCTGAATGGCCACGGCGCCCCCATTGTACCCATCGGGGAAAAACTCCTGCTCAATGATTACGACCTCTTCCTGAATATCGGCGGTATCATGAATGTGAGCTACCGCAAACCAGATGAATATATCGCGTATGATGTTTGTCCGGCTAACCGTGTGATGAATATGATGGCCCAGAAACTGGGTAAGGAAATAGATTACAGCGGAGACTTCGCCCGTTCCGGCAAACTGCAGCCCGCACTGCTGCAGCAGCTCAATGCCCTTGAATACTACAGGATGCCTTATCCCAAATCACTGGCCAATGATTTCGGCACCGATGTGATCTATCCCATGTGCGCCAGATCAGGATACAGCATCGAAGATGGCCTGCGCACATTTGTTGAGCATATGGCCGGGCAACTGAAATTTAGCCTGACAGCATTGTTGGGAGGTGATGGAGGAAATAAGCGCATACTCATCACCGGTGGTGGGGCACACAATACTTTCCTGATTGAAAGACTCACAGAAAAACTGAAAGAGATCAATGTGGAAGTAGTGGTGCCTGATAAAGTGCTGGTTGATTTCAAAGAAGCACTGATCATGGGACTCATAGGTGTGCTGCGCTGGCGCGAAGAAGTGAATGTGATGGCAACCGTTACCGGTGCAGACCGCGACAGTATCGGCGGCGCCGTATGGATGGGACAACCCTGGAACTAACAAGGTGTGCCCAGTCGCTCGCGTCCCCGCGAGTGACTTCTATTTGCTCGCCTCCGGCGAGCACCGTGTCGCCGGAGGCGACGGAATATCTGTCACTCGCGGGGACGCGAGCGACTGGCACACCCTGATAAAATAATCGTATGCGGATACTGGTATTGCCCTTATTGATACTAGCCGTGAATGGCTTCGCTCAATCATCTTCCCGAGAAAAAGAACTGTCTGCCCTGGCGCGCAGTAATTTCAACGCTGACAATGCATTGAGCACAGTGGCCTATGTTGAGAGCCGCTGGAGGCTTGCCGGTAATACCGGTTTCAATGAAAGTATCTTCCTGGTGGAGAAACACCTGAAAGAGGCAGGCTATATCAACGAAACGGAAGCAACTGCCGGCAACCGGCTTACTTACCGGATAGAGAAAAGACCCATGAAAAGGCTCACCTGGGAACCCGTGGATGCACAGCTTTTCATAGTTGGAGAAACAGCACCGGTGCTCAGTTTCAGCACCAACAGGAATATGATCGCCATCAATTCCGCGTCTACACCCGAAGAAGGCATTACGGCTGATCTTGTGGTCATTGAAAACGAAGCGCAGTGGAAACAGGACCTGAAAGGAAAGATCGTGATGAGCGATGGGGATATCGGTGGCGTATATGCGAAATCAAAGACGGCCGGAGCAGCAGGCGCGCTTGGCTATGATCTGCCTTCATACACACAACCGGAAAAAAATATTCATTCCATTCAGTTCGGCAATATAGGCTTCAGCAAGGACCAGCAGGGTTGGGGCATCTTGCTGAGCTACGCAGCAAGGGAAAGGCTGAAAGCCGCTGCTGCAAAGGGTTCTGTTAAGCTGAGAGTGATAGTGAAAACAAAAGCATGTCAATCGGAGGAACTCACTATTGTTGCAGATGTACGCGGCTCTGCAAAACCTGATGAGCGTTTTGTATTCAGTGCGCATGTACAGGAACCGGGCGCCAATGACAATGCATCGGGTGTAGGCACGCTGGTTGAAATGGCCAGGGTAACGGCCACCATGGTAAAGTCCGGTGCACTTGATCCCCGCAGGAGCCTTACTTTTTTATGGGGCGATGAGATCATTTCCACACGCAGGTATATTGTTGAGGATTCCATCAGGGCAAAGGGCATCAGATGGGGATGCAGCCTGGATATGGTGGGAGAGGATACGAAGAAGACCGGCGGCACCTTCCTCATTGAAAAAATGCCGGACCCGTCTGCCGTGTGGACGCGTGGCAGTGACAGGCATTCCGAATGGGGGGGCAGTCCTTTGCCTGAATCAGCCATCGTACCACATTATTTCAATGACCTGCTGCTGACGCGCTGTCTCAATGAAGCAAAGGACAACGATTGGGTAGTGAACACCAATCCTTTTGAAGGCGGCAGTGATCATACGCCTTTCCTGGATGCAAAGATCCCGGGATTGCTCATGTGGCATTTCACGGATATGTTTTATCATACCGATTCTGACCGTTTCGATAAAGTTTCCGGTACTACCATGAAGCATGTTGGGGTAAGCGGGCTGGTGACTTCCTGGTTGCTGACCTCGGCTGATAACCATACAACAATCGGATTGGTAAAAGACCTGCAAGCCAGTGCGGGCAAACGTTTGAGCGATGAGCTTGTACTCAGTAGAGCCAATATTGCAAAAGGCATGAGCAAGGCTGAAGAGACGAAGATCCTGAATGCCTGGCAGTCTTATTACCGCAATGCGCTAGATAAAATGAAAGAGATCCCGGTGGAAACACCGGATGAGAAATTAATGAAGGCCATTGAAGTGGCTAAAAGATCTCTCTTGAATAAAAAAAGCCGGCTGTGAAGGCTCACTGCCGGCTTTGCTTACTAACGGGATGTTCTAGGCTACAATCTTTCTGCCACAGCGAAATAACCGGGCTTTCTTACCGGGCGTGATGATTTGTGCTTCCAGGGTAAAGCCTGCTTTCTCCAGTGCTCCGTTCAGGTTGCAATCATCTTCGATCACCATCAACAGTCTTTCCACTTCCGAAAAAGCGAAAAAGAAATCCTGACAGGTCTGAAAGATGCCCAGGATCCAATCCTGGTTATTTTCCTTTTCAGGGTCCAGGAGCAATTGCAGGCGGTAATCGCCGGGCTGCGCATCATAGTAGGAACTGATATCATCCTGCACGGCATGATGAACATCTACCTGGGCTGCAGCTGCTTCATTGATCTGAACAAAGAACGATTGAACGGAACTGGATTCTGCGATGCAATTGTAGGTTTCATGCAGATGGCGGATATGCGCATCTTTTTTCATGAACCTTGTAAATCGCCAGGGGAGCCAGTTGTAGATCACAGGCAGGTCCGTTCCGAGGCATAATAACCTGACAGACACCGTGATCCGGTTTGATGAAAAGAACCTGGTGCACACTGGGTGCTGTTGGATAGCGGCATAGGAAACAGGTTTACACAGCATTGTCCGGTCGATCTCCAGTGGACTGCTGGTCATAGGATGCGCTTCGAAATAACCTGTTGTAGCCTCTGCGACTAACGGGAAATTAAAGCTGGTTGACATTGCTATAGGTTTTAATGGTATGCCCAACCAGAGCCTGAGCCAATTCTAACGTTTATGGGATTATGCGGGTGTAAATGACTTTCAGAGGGAGTAGAATCTGCCGGAAAATGCGTCTTCTTCCACATATTCCAGCCATGAAAGGTGAAAAAATGGCGGTAAAGAATCTAATTTGAAGGTACTTTAAATTGGAAAATAACCCAAAGCATATACCCGTAAATACACAAAAACCCTTAGGTTTTGTGGCCACCAATGGGAAAATACTCCCTAAAACATAAGCGTTTTTCAAATCAATTTTCGAAATTTGAATGAGACTGCCTTTGCGCAGCACTAATCAGAAACCTATACCATGCCATTAAACCTGTTATCTGAGATCACCGGACAAGTGACCTTGTCCGCCTGTATGCCCACGATGCTGTGGGAGTACAAGTTACCCGATGCCAAAGCACTGGTTGCCTCAGGACCTGAAGGACAGTTTTTGCTACAGGAACTCAGGGGCGCTGGTTATTCTATCTGGTACAATACTTACCAGTTGCCGCACCGGGATACCATCACCATTACAGATGATCTTCCCGTGATCAGAATTCCCTTCATGATCCGCAACAGTTTTCATTATCAGCCAAAGGGGCTGCCCGACTGGTGGATGCATGAGAGTTCTTTTGCCATCTATTATAACCAGAAGAGACAAACGAAGTTGAGGTTTGATAAAGATCGTCTCTACTCCAGCTTTGAACTCTGCATCACGCCTGAGTTCCTGAAGCCGATGGCTGCGCATTTCCCATTGGCCGCAGCCTTGCTCGACAGGGCTTTACATGATGGAGCTTCCCTTGCCGGAAGTGCGCCCCTGGTTGCAACGCCGGCCATGATGGCTATCATCAAGGACATTCTCAACAACACATACACCGGTCCTCTCCGCCAGCTTTACCTGGATGCGAAAGTGAACGAGTTGTTGCTGATGACCCTTCACCGGACCATCAATTACAAAACACCGGCTGCAGTAAAACTGAGTGAAGCGGAAGTGGACACCATCTATGATCTGAAAGCATTCCTGCTGAAGCAGCTCGACAGATCCTATTCAGTGGAGCAACTCGCCAAACGGCGCGGGCTCACGGCACATAAGCTCAAACGCGGCTTCTTACGCATTTATGGCGCCGGGATCTTTGAATACCTGCTGGAGGCAAGAATGGAGCGTGCAGGCGCGCTGTTGCATGAAACGCATATTCCCGTGGAGCAGATCGCGCGACTGACAGGGTACAAGAACATGGCCAATTTTTCAGTAGTGTTCAAGAAGTACTTTGGCTTCCCGCCTCGATATTTCAGGGGAAAGTGATGGTGATCAGCGCATAACCGTAACCGTTTGCCCGTCTATGGAAAAGCGGATGATATTCGTTTTTTCCAGGATCATCAGCATTTCAGACATTTTGATATTGCGTGGGAAGGTAGCCACAAAGCGGGCTTCAATACTGTCTTTGAATATAACCTTCACATTGTACCATCTGGCCAGCTGGCGCATGATACTCTGAATGGATTCATTCTGAAAATTGAATTTGCCTTCCTTCCAGGCTGCCACGCTGCCGGTATCTGGCGTTCTGATCTGCAGCGTACCGTTCTGGTAATAGTCTGCCTGCTGGCCCGGGATGATCAGGCTGGCCAGTTGAGGTTTGGCTTCGGGAACAAAACGCACGCTGCCTTTCAGAAGGGTGGTTTTCACCGAGCTCTCATCATCATAGGCGTTGATATTAAAACGGGTTCCCAGCACCTGCACTTCACCGTTAGTATATCCATACTGCTGAATGCTCACCAGGAAAGGCAGTTTCTGTTTACCCCGTTTAACCTGCACTACATCAAAGAATGCTTCCCCTGTAACCATTACTTTTCTTTCATTGCCGGTGAAGGATAGTGGAAACCGGAGCGAGGATCCTGCATTCAGCCATACCCTGCTGCCATCTGGCAATACAACATGATATTGTCCCCCGGCCGGGGTAGTGATGGTATTGTAAAGTGGTTCGCCTTTATTGGGAGAAGTAGTGCTGGTATTGTATTCCAGGCGATCGTTACCCGTTTTCTGAACGGTGGCGGCGCCTTCATCGGCGAGCAGGCCGTTGGCGGACTGATCCAGCCGGATAGTGCGCCCGTCGGCCAGTTGAAGGGTAGCTACATTGCCACCCGGAGCCACATCATTCTGATAACGGCTGGCCGGGTCATCCTTTGCCTGTTGTACAGGCGCTGTACGGAAAAAATAAAACCAGCTGCCGAGGGAAAAGATAAGCACGGCAACCGCAGCTGCTGCAATAAGCAGCCATCTTCTGCGTGGCGGTACAATATGAAGGTTTACTTCCACAGGATCCGGAAAGGGCGGTTCTGCTGGCTGGAATTTGTTGAGGTATTTTTCATATCCTGATTCCACATCAATACGGTCGAGCTCTGCAATCCCTTTCTTCACCCACTCTTCTTTGTGAACGAACTGAAAGATATTATGCCGGTCATCGGAACCAAGCCATTGCTCCAGTTCTGCCTTCTCGTCTGCAGATATATCCCCTGCAAGGAATTTAGCCAACAATTCTTCAATTCGGTCGTTTGTCATTGGTAAGTATTCTGTGGAATAACGCGGCCGGGTAATGGGGCGCTGTTTTTCACCGCCCCGTTTTTTTGATTAAAAAGCTTTGTCTGATGTGGGATTTGTGGCTATCTGTGTTACAAAAAGAACTCGAGTGAAATTAATAAAAACAGCTGGAAAAAGTCTGAGAGGGGCATCAGATTCTTTTTGGCGAGAATGCCTCTCAACAGATTCAGTGCCTTCGCTTTCTGGTTCAGTACAGTCTGCGGAGACAGTTCCATTTCTTCTGCAATTTCCCGCGTTGACATTCCGCGGGTATAGATGAGCTTGAAGATCTTCTTGCATTGCGGAGGCAACTGCTCAATCTCGTTATACACTTCCTGCAGGATCCTGGCCCGCAGCATTTCATCATCCGCCTGCGCATCGGTATAATCCATCAGGTATTGAAGCTGCTCCTGCGATCTTTCAAACCTGGCCATGCGGCGCAGGTAATCAAGGCATTCATTACGGGTGGTAACATACAGGAAGGCTTTTACATCCCGGCTGGAAGAGAACTGTTCAATGCGGCCAGTGAGCTTGAAAAAAGAAGTACCTACAATGTCTTCGGCTTCCTGCTTGTTGTTCACCAGTTTTTCTGCGAAATAGATCAGGGGCTTGTACAATTGGTTGAACAATTCCTTCACTGCTTCAGGCTGCCTTCTGTGCAGCGCCGCAATAAACGCCTTATCCGGTTTCATTTGAAATGATTGTTTTAGGATGCAGTAAAACAGTAGCACCTGATCAGGTGATCAGGCTGCAATAAAAAATCCGGATAAGGAGTATCTTAGGTTTATCAGTTGTTCTTACATGAAAATATCAGGTGTCCATCACTGTTAGTGAATAGCCTGAACCACTGGCTGCACAAAGAAATTGGATTTACAGAAAAGGGCCGGGATTGTTGGGTTGGGTCAGGGGGGTACTTTGGAATAGAGAAGATCCAAAATAATCGAAAATTCTGAAAGGAGAAATATGTGGGCATTTTTGGTGATAAATTATTTTTTCAGATTCCCAGCACTGTCCGGAGTTTGGCATACCCGGTTTTGCTAACGGGAACACTCACTGGAGGAGTGGCCCCGGTATTGAGAACTGCCAGGTAACTTTCCTTTTCATAGGCATCCAGCCTGCTGATAATCTGCACATTTACAATGTAGGAGCGGTGGGTACGCACAAACTGTTTACCGTCCAGTGTCTGTTCAAAATGCGACATGGTCTTGTTCTTCAGGAAGGATCCTGCAGCGGTATGGACCTTTACATAATCGTCGTCGGCCTCCAGGTAGAGCACTTCCTGGATAGGTATGATCCTGATCTTACTGCCGGTCTTTACCACTATCCGCTGGTTTTGCGGCGATCCCGCAGCTACTTCCTGCAGCAGGGTACCGGTGGGCTCTGTAGCGGCTGCCGGCTGCTGACTGCGCTGGTCGAGCCATTTGTGGAGTGCTTTGTCAAAGCGCTCCTGGCTGAAGGGTTTCAGGAGGTAGTCTACTGCGTTATTCTCGAAAGCCTTCAGGGCATATTCATCAAAAGCGGTAGTGAAGATAACGCCGGGAGGAGCATCCAGCAGTTCCAGCATTTCAAAACCATTGATCTTTGGCATCTGCACATCCAGGAAGATCAGGTCGGGCTGATGTTGCTGAATGGCTTTCACGCCTTCAAAGCCATCATTGCATTCCTGTATCACACTGATCTCCGGGAAGGCCTGGAGATATTCTCTTACAATCATCCGTGCCAGGGGTTCATCGTCAATGAGTATGGCTTTGATCATGCCTGTGGTATTTTGATAGTGGTTGAAAAGATATTGTTGTCTGATTCCGTGGTGAGCAGGTCCTGCCTGCCAAAAAGAAGGTACAGTCTTCTCCGGGCTGAGTGAAGTCCGAAGCCCGTCCCGGACTGCGGTGTGGCTGTTTCCGGATCATATGGGTTCTGAACGGTGATCACCAGCAGCTTTCCTGCAAGGCTGACGCTGATGCGGATCTCCACCTCCCCGGTAGTGTCGTATAATCCGAACTTGATGGCATTCTCCACTACAGGCTGCAGCAGCATATGCGGAATGCGGCTGCCTGCTGTGTTTTCCTCCCTGCTGATAGTGGTTTTCAAACGATGTCCGAATCTGACTTTTTCAATATCGAGGTACAACTGCAGATGGTCCATTTCTTCTGCCAGGCTGATCCATTGCTGTTCGTCTTTACGCAAAGTGCCGCGCAGGAAATCTGATAGCTGCTGTATCATCTTACGTGCCTGTGTGGGCTGCAAACTCACCAGGGCGCTGATGCTGTTGAGACTGTTAAAGAGAAAATGCGGTTGCAGTTGCTGTCTCAGCTGGTAGAGTTCGGCATCACGTGCCAGTTTCTCTGCATCAGCTTTTCTTTTCTCCTGTTCTTTCTGTTCAGCCAGCGTGTACCAGAGCTCGCTGACCAGCGCCACTCCACCCATGATAAGGAGAGAAATGCTGAAGCGGATGCCTTTGGAATGAGAAAGGATCTCCATATAAGCAGGGTTATCTCCCATCACGGCTTTCAGCAGGTAATAAGAGCAGCACATGGTGAGGGCGCTGAGCGCGCTGCAAATGAGCAGGAGGTAAAACAGCAGACCTTTACCGGGCCGGTAATAGTGCAGGTTGGCGATCAGCAGGATGCAGAACATCAGTAGTACGGTATTGTTGATGCCGGCATCCAGGTAACTCACTTGCCAGCTGCATCCCCATTCGTTCAGTACATAGGCATGCAGGGTGGTCCACAGCAGCCAGTTGCCGAGAACGATCAGTTTGTTCCGCTTTGATGCAAGCAGTGATGATGCCATTTGCCTGTTTTAGAAAATTTGCAGGACCTTATCTGAAATATTCTGTTTGATATGTGCGGCCTTGCGGTGCACCAGTTCCGTGAACTCCTCTGCGTCTTCGGTTTCCTGGATCCTGGAATAAAGTTCTGCACCGTCAATCAGTTCAGAGAGCTGGTAGAGCTCACTGATATTTACAAATTCCCATTGCACCAGTTTCTCCTGCTGGTTGAGGAAGATCTCCTGTTCCTGTATGCCGATGGCCTTCGCTTTTTCAAAGGCGATGGTTTCATTAGCGGCTGCAATAAGCCTCAGTTGCTCATCAAACTGCGCATGTTGATGGCCGTCAGTTCCGCAGCGTATCCTGTAAACAATTTTTGCGAGGTACCAGTTCATATGAAAATGATTGTAGGATGATTGTTTAATAGGTTCTGATCTCCAGGCCACCGAAGATGATGGTGCCGCGTACTATAAGTCTTTTGGTGGGGTCTGTTGGCACATTGTTCGGCCTTTTATCTTCAATGCCTCCGAAGATAGCTACAGCTTCTGCTGTATTTACTTCCCAGTGCGCGGGTACTTTGAGTTTTACGCCTCCGAAGATCTGCACGGCTTCTACCTGGATCACACCATTGAAATCGGCATTCAGCAGGTCGATCTCAGCACCTCCGAAAACGGTGACCACTTCGCCGCCGTTGAAGGATTTGTTGTAGATCACTTTTTTTATGGCTCCGAAAACAGCTACTGCTTCCAGGTCCGGATCATCTGATCTTTGTTCATCAGACATATCGTTGTTCTCATCTTTGGAGTTGCATTTTTTACCCATCTTGCCGCGGAACCAATTGCCTTTGGAGCCATACAATACCAGTAATCCTACTACAATGAAAGCCCCGGGTAATAAGAAGCGGGAGAAAGGAACGTCAGGGAAGAGTTCATCTAAAAGAAAAAATGCGCCCACGCCCGAGATAACTATCCAGGTGAAATCGCGGAACCTGCTGGCTGCGCCAACTGCAATGCCAACTACAATGAGCAGCATTTTCCAGGAGATCAGCCAGGAAGGAAGGTTAGCGCCAAGTGTATTAAGAAGGAGGACGGCACCCACCCCCAGCAAAATGAGACCTGCCCATTTATTATTGTTCCTGTGTGTGGGCCTGCGCTGATTCCCGCCTGCATTGGTGTCCTGCTGAGAGCTGTCCATTTGCTTAATTTTCAACAAATCTACAGTCAGCATGCTTTACCAGCAAGCGGTAACCAGCTATTCTGATGGGCAACCCGGTGAATGCCGGAAAATGGTCGGTGAAAATTCTTTATTGCTTACCCTGGGAGAGTTTGCTGCGGATACGGCTCAGCGTTTCCAGTGTCATGCCCAGGTAGGAGGCGATGAATTTCAAAGGAACACGGTTCAGCAACTGGCTCTTGGTGGCAATAAAATGCTTGTACTTGCTGGTGGCTTCTGTGAGCCTGGCAATAAAGGCGCGCTCTTCCGCATCGCGGTAATATCTTTCGAGCACCATCCTTCCTACGATATTGGTTTCAGGATGATTCTCGTAGAGATATTGAAGGTCGTCATAATGCAGACCTGTCAATTCGCAATCTTCAATGGCCTGTACGTTCTCTGCAGATGGTTGCTGTAACTGAAAGCTGGCAATGGCTGCAACAAATTCACCTTCACCTGTGATCCAGGTTGTGATATCCTTGATGCCATCTTTAACGTAACCTCTGAGGATTCCTTTGCGAACGAAGTAGAGATAGGAGCAGACTTCACCTGGTGTAAACAACATCTCGTTTTTGCGGATCCTGTGCGAAAAGCTTTTCTGATTTACATACGCCTGTGCATCCGCGCTGATGGAGTGTAAATTTCTGGCGAGGGTGACAATGGGAGATTCAGGCATAGTGGGTCTGGACATCCACTGTTCGACTGGCTGATTGTGTAAAGGCATACTACGATCTATAAATGTTTAGGTTGGGGGTTCACAAAAACATAGGTTCCTGATCAGGGATTACGGTAGTTCATCTAATCTTCCAGAGGACAGTGAGATACAATTGGCCCGAATGGGTAATTAAAGATAGCAAAAAGAATCACTTGTAATGAAAGTTATTTACGTAAATAAGTGATTTCCTTTAACGTACTAAGGTAAACCTGTCGCCATCAAAAATACCCAGATCACTTAGTTTGAGGTGCGGGATCACCAGGAGCGCCATAAAGCTGAGGGTCATGTAAGGAGCTGATAAATTTGTGCCGAGCGACTTCGCCAGATGGTCCATTGCCGTGTATTTTGCAGCCACGTTGAAACCGTCGTCAGCGCTCATCAGGCCTGCAATTCCGAGCGGAAGGAGGTGTGTTTCAAGGGTATTATGATGAAAGCTGCTGTCCTTGAAACGGACCACGCAACTGATGCCACCCTGCGTGGCAATTACTGCATTTACTGCCATGCAAATGGCTTCATCATCTGTTCCAACCGCCACGATATTATGACTGTCATGTGCCACCGATGATCCGATGGCACCGTGTTTTAACCCAAAATTTTTAATGAAACCACGGGCCGCCGGTTTATCGTGATTATACCTGTTTACCACTACTATTTTCAGCAGGTCCCGTTCCTGGTCGGCTACCATCATTCCGTCTTTTACCGTAGGAGCCATATCAATCCGGTTGGTGATCAGCTGTCCGTCCAGCGCTTCTATCACCGGAATGGTTGCCTCCCCATTGTATGGCACCTGGAAGTAAGAGATCCTTTTCGGTTCTGCATGGAAGTGATTGATAGGTAGAACCGGTTCGCGTGAGATTTTTGTTTCTCCGTTTTCTGCTACCAGCTTTCCATCGATCCATGTACTGATCACTTTGAAACTGGTGAGATCGCGTACCAGAATGCAATCCGCAGGATCCCCTTCGCGCAGCAAACCAACACCGAGTTTGTAATGCTCAACAGGATTGATACAGGCGGCTTTCAGCACTTTGAAAAGATCGATGCCTTTGGCCACAGCTCGCGCGCAGAGCTGGTCTATATGGCCTTCCACCAGGCTGTCCGGATGTTTGTCGTCACTGCAGAACATCATATGGTCCGCATGATCATGCAACAGGTCTATGAGTGCTTCAAAGTTCCTGGCGGCACTTCCCTCACGGATGAGGATTTTCATGCCGAGCGCCAGTTTTTCTTCCGCTTCTTCGCGGGTGAAACATTCATGGTCTGTGCTGATACCTGCACTCACATATTGTTGCAGTGCTTCTCCACGCAGGCCTGGCGCATGACCGTCAACCGGTTTTCCGATGCGGTGGGCCGCTGCGATCTTCTCCATCACTTCAGGGTCTTTGTGGATAACACCCGGAAAGTTCATCATCTCGCTGAGATATCTTATTTCCTTCTTTTGTAGCAAAACTTCTACTTCCTCCGCGCTGAGACTGGCGCCTGCCGTTTCAAAAACCGTAGCGGGTACACAGCTGGGAGCGCCGAAATAGAATTTGAAGGGAACGGTCCTGCCATTCTCAATCATATAATCCACACCCTGCATGCCGCAGACATTGGCAATTTCATGAGGGTCGCTCACTGTTCCTACGGTGCCGTGCAATACAGCCAGCCTGGCAAACTCCGAGGGCACCAGCATGGAACTTTCAATATGTACATGACTGTCTATGAAGCCGGGAAGCAAAAAAGGCGGAGTAGTACCGGGCCAGGCATCAGCCAGTTCTGCACTGCTGATCTCCCGGATGGAAGCGATCTTTCCCTGTCCGATGTGAACAGCGGCAGGATAGATCCGCGCCTGTTTAATGTCTACTATATTTGCCTTTATCATGTAGCAGTTTATGGCGGAATGAACGCGCTAATATAGTTAAAAATCGCTCCGTGGTATACCCTTGCATGGGCAATATTTAATAATCTGATCCTGAATCAGTAAGTTGCAGTACTAAATTCTGACGCTCAATTCATAACGTATATGAATAACCGAAAAATAATTGTTTCCATACTTTTTTTACTGATCTCCCGCCTTGTAGTGGCGCAACAGGTGATTGTGAACAATGTAGGCAAAGATCCTTTCAATGGCAAGGTCACGGAAGTGGTTTTCAAGGGAAAGGAAGGGCAGTGGACCTTCAACCCTTACAACGCACTGGTTGTGAAGGCTACATATCGTCCGGCAGATTATAACCGGGGTGAACTGATGAGCAATGCCGTAATCGGTACACCGCAGGCCACCCAGGCAAAGATCACCAACGGAACCTCCCAGACCGTTGAATTTGAGAACGGGCTCAGTGTGGTAATTCAGCGTGACAGGATCTATTTCCGGCAGGGCAGGGAAATAAAAGTGAAGAATGCATCCTATTTCAGCCAGGACAATAACCGGGGCTTCCGTTTTCAGCTCACAGACGGGGAGAAATGGCTGGGTGGCGGTGAGCGCGCCTTACCGATGGACCGCCGCGGATACCGCCTTCAACTGTACAATTCACCCGCTTACGGATATGGGCTGGGAGCTGATAATCTCAATTTCTCCGTACCATTTTTTATCTCTTCCAATAACTACGGGCTGTTTTTTGATAATCCTTCCAAAGGATATGCAGATATCGGGCTCACAGAAAAAAGCACGCTGGAAGCAGGCTTTATGAGTGGAGAGCTGAACTTCTACGTGGTGTTCGGCCGGAATCTGGATGAGATCATGCTGAACTACAGCGCCATCACCGGCAGGCAGCCGTTGCCTCCGCGCTGGGCGCTGGGCAATTTCGTGTCCAGGTTCGGATACAGAAGCGAAGCACAGGTGAAGGATGTGGTGGCCAAAATGCAGGCGGCCGGGTTCCCCATCGATGGTCTCATATTCGACCTATTCTGGTTTGGTGATGATATAAAGGGAACCCTCGGTAATTTCGACTGGGTGAATACCAGCAAATGGCCCAACCCGAAGAATATGCTCACCCGGTTCCGGCAACAGAATATCAAACCAGTGCTGATCACGGAGCCTTTCTTTCTGAAAGGCACCAAAAGTTTCGCTGAAGCAACGCCTTTCCTGGCAACGGATGCAGCCGGACAGCCTTATATGTATAAAGACCTCTACTTTGGAGAAGGCGGTCTGATAGATATCTTCCGCAAGCCGGCGCGCGACTTCATGTGGAAGCTCTACAAAAAGCAGGTAGCCAATGGCGTTAGTGGGTGGTGGAGTGACCTTGGCGAGCCGGAGAAACATCCCAATACCATCGTTCATAATCTCAAAGACCAGGGCATCAACAGACCGGTAACTGCCGATGAGATCCATAATCTGTATGGTCATCAGTGGAGCGCCCTGTTGTATGAAAAATACCGCGATGATTATCCTGATCAGCGCCTCTTCCATCTCAACCGTGCAGGCTTCGCCGGTAGCCAGCGTTACAGTGTGTTTCCCTGGACAGGCGATGTGGCCCGCAGCTGGAGCGGCCTCAAGGCGCAGTGGCCGGTGCTGATGGGCATGAGCCTCAGCGGCCTGCCCTACGTACATTCCGATGCCGGAGGTTTTGCCATGGCCGATGAAGCAGATGCAGAGCTTTACACCAGGTGGTTGCAATTTGCTGCTTTCACACCGGTGTTCCGCCCGCATGGTACGGCGCTGGAAGATTATGATAAAACAGTGAAGAGCATTCCTTCCGAACCTGTATTCTGGCAGGAGCCATACCAGGGGATCGTAAAAAAGTATGTGCGTCTCCGTTATGAGCTGCTTCCCTATAATTATTCGCTTGCATATGATCAGGCAGTGAATGGCAGGCCGCTCATGCGCCCGCTCTATTACTATAACTACAATGATCCTGAAACCTTCAATGCCACTGATCAGTACTTCTGGGGCGATCAGTTCCTGGTAGCGCCCGTGATGACGCAATCTGCCACCAGCAGGAAGGTTTATCTGCCCGAAGGGCAGTGGTACCGCTTTTCCGACAGCAAACTGCTGGAAGGAAAGCAGTGGCTGGATCAGCCTGCTGAACTGGCAACCATGCCACTTTACGCAAAGGCAGGTAGCTTTATTCCTTTCTGGCAAACGGATTCCGTGATCCGCAATACAGAAGCATACAATTCAAAAAGTATCGGGATGGTGTACTATCCATCTGCTGCTGCTGCTGCTTACACCTGGTATGATGACGATGGTGCAGAGCCCCGCGCCCTGGAGCGTGCAGAGTATGAACTGGTGACCTTTACCGGCGTAACCAAAGGGAATACCATCAGCATTGAATTAAAAACAAATAATCCGGCTGCCTACAAACGCAAACAGCAGCGCAAATTCACCCTCCTGATCCCTGGTGCGAACATCAAATTTGTACATGTGAACGGTACGGAAATCAGCACAACTGCCGCTAAACCCATGATAATGGCCGGTGGTCAGTTTTCAGCCACCACCATCGTTTTTGATGGTAAGCCAACAACAGTGGAGATCAAATTGTAATTGAAAACACTTTATCTTCGCCACCCAATCTGGCTGCTCTAACTATTTAAAATATTGCCATTATGCAAGCTTGGAAAGAATACCAGGAAAAGAACAAGGATCGTTTCCTCGAAGAACTCAAAGATCTGTTGCGCATCCCGTCTATCAGTGCCAACAGCGCCAATAAAGAAGACATGCGCAAATGCGCGGAAGCCGTGAAGCAACGTCTGCTGGAAGCAGGCGCCGGCAAAGCGGAAGTGATGGAAACAGCGGGCCATCCCGTAGTATATGGAGAGAAGATCGTAGATCCTTCCAAACCAACGGTGCTGGTATATGGCCACTATGACGTGCAGCCGCCCGATCCGCTCAATCTCTGGACCAGCGGGCCGTTTGAGCCGGTGGTGAAAGACGGTAAACTATATGCGCGCGGATCCGCCGATGATAAAGGCCAGGTGTACATGCATGTGAAAGCGCTGGAGACCATGACCAAAACAAACACACAACCTACCAATATCAAGTTCCTCATCGAGGGTGAAGAAGAGGTAGGTTCTCCCAATCTCGAAAAATTTGTTGCAGAGCATAAGGACCTTCTGAAATGCGATGTGATCCTGATCAGCGACAGTGCCATGCTTTCCCTTGACACCCCTTCCATGGACATCGGCATGCGCGGCCTCGCTTACATCCAGGTGGAAGTGACCGGTCCTAACCGTGATCTCCACAGTGGTGTGTACGGCGGTGCTGTCGCCAATCCCATCACCATGCTCGCGAAAATGATCGCCGGCGCACATGACGAGAACAATCATATCACCATTCCCGGTTTTTATGATGATGTGCTCACCGTGTCTGATGATGAAAGAAAGATGCTGGCACAGGCTCCCTACAATGAAGCTGAGTACAGCAAAGACCTGGGCGTTGAATCGCTCTGGGGCGAAAAGGGCTTCTCCACCAACGAGCGTACCGGTATCCGCCCAACACTGGAACTGAACGGTATCTGGGGTGGTTACACGGCCGAAGGTGCCAAGACCGTTCTTCCTTCAAAAGCATACGCCAAGATCTCCGCACGCCTGGTGCCTAACCAGAGCTCTGAGAAGATCACGGAACTGTTGCTGAACTATTTCAGGAAAGTAGCTCCTGCAGGCGTTACTGTGAAGGCTGAGAACCTCCATGGCGGCGAACCTTATATGACCCCCATCGGATCCAAAGGATACCAGGCTGCAAGCCAGGCTTACGAAACCACTTTCGGTAAGAAACCGATCCCGGTCCGTGGCGGCGGCAGTATTCCCATCTGCACCATCCTGGAAAGGGAACTGGGCGTGAAGATCGTGTTCATGGGTTTTGGCCTCGACAGCGATAACCTGCACTCACCCAATGAGAAATTCGACCTGGCCAATTTCTACAAGGGCATCGAAACGATCCCTTATTTCCACCAGTTCTACGCGCAACAATAAGCCGTAACTTTGAAGCATGGCCGATAAAGAGAAATTACGCATCGATAAGTATTTATGGTCGATCCGTTTGTTCAAAACGCGCTCGCTGGCTACTGAGGCCTGCGACGGAGGTAAGGTAAAGTGGAACGAGAACAATGTGAAGCCTGCGAAAGCTGTGAACATCGGAGAGATCTATGAAGTTAAAACAGCAGCCCGGAGATGGACCGTAAAGGTCACCGGGCTGCTGCATAACCGTGTTGCACACACGGAAGCCATCAAGTACTACGAAGATCTTACACCTCCCGAAGAGCTGGAACGGTTACAGTTCCAGGCTGCCACCTTCCATACAGGCAAACGCCTCAGTAAGCAGGGAAGGCCTACCAAGAAACAAAGAAGGGATATCGAAGGATTTATGGGGGATGAGGATGCTGAAGAATAATTACGCAGTGCCCAGTCGCTCGCGTCTCCGCGAGTGTTCATCTTCCTTATCTTTGCGGCATGCGTATCGATATCATTTCTATTGTACCTGAATTACTGGAGAGCCCGCTTGGTCATTCCATCATGAAGAGAGCCCGCGACAAAGGCTTGCTGGAAGTGCATGTTCATCATCTGCGTCAATGGGCGGTGAATGAGTATGGACAGGTGGATGATTATCAGTACGGCGGCGGCGCAGGAATGGTGATGATGCCGGAACCGCTGGCCAATGCCATCGAAACGCTGCAGAAAGACAGGCTGTATGATGAGATCATCTATGTAACACCTGATGGTCCGCGCTTTGATCAGTCCACTGCCAATCAACTCTCACTCAAAGGCAATCTTATCATCATCTGCGGACATTACAAGGGGATCGACGAACGCATCCGCGAACATTTCGTTACAAAGGAAATTTCCATTGGAGATTATGTGCTCAGTGGCGGGGAACTGGCTGCCGCGGTTATTGTGGACGCAATCGGAAGATTATTGCCCGGAGTGCTCAATGATGAGACCTCTGCGCTGATGGATTCTTTTCAGGATAACTTACTGGCCCCTCCAGTCTACACAAGACCATCAGAGTTCCGCGGTTGGAAAGTACCTGATATCCTCATGAGCGGCGACCCCCTGAAGATCGCCGACTGGCGCTATGAACAGGCTGTGAAGCGCACCAAAGAGCGCCGGCCCGATCTGCACAGTGATCAGTAAGTTATCAATGTCAATAATCTGACATGCAATTCCTGTTGATTCTCAGAATACCGCTACCATATAGATCAGCAGGTATACCACCAGGGTCATCAACAGTCCTACTAAAATTGTTTTCTTCATAAGAACGGATTTAGTGTTCTTATGTATGCATGTACTGTGCCAACCGGCAGTTTATCCACATAGGAAATATACCGGGGAGATTACGAATGTCGGGGAGCACTCGCTCGCCTCTGGCGAGTGAGTAATATTTGTTCGCCTCCGGCGAACGCTGAACTCGCCAGAGGCGAGCAAATAGAAGTCACTCGCGGGGACGCGAGCGACTGGCAGCTGCGAGAGAATGCTTTTGATCGCTCAGCAGGTTATTCAAATCCCATTGCACCTTCTCTACAAAAGGATGTTGCCTTACTTCACATTCGAATTTATTACAGATACGGCAGCTGAAATCCATGCAGCCATCCACATGCACGGCCATTTCGATGGAGTCTCCAAACTCGCGCCTGATCAGGTGTGTAAGCTCATCCACTTCAAGGTGCGCTTCGTTTACATTGAAATACCAGGGAACTGTGAGATGGCAATCTATATGTAATTGTCCACCGTATTTGATCACGCGGAGGTTGTGCAGGTCTATCCAGTTGGTGCGGCGGTTGGCGTTGAGCAGGATCACCATTTTCTGTAACAATTCCTTATCGGCTTCATCCATGATACCTGCCAGTGATCTGCGGAGGATTATGTAACCTGTATAGATGATGTACAGGGCAAGCAGAATGGCCACTGCGCCATCTAACCAGAGCAGTCCGGTAAACCTGATCAGCACCAGTCCGGCAATGATACCGAGTGTGCTCCATGTGTCAGATTGAAGGTGCTTGCCGCTGGCGATCAGCGCGAGTGAATTATTCTTCCTTCCTTTCCGGATACTGATGCTGCCTACTACAAAATTGATGAGTGCGGTAATGGCTATGAGGATAATACCGCTATCCAGTTTGTGCAGTTCACGTGGCTCGATGAGGTGGCGCACGGATTCATAGATGATGATAATGCCTGCAATGAGAATCAGGGTGCCTTCCACGGCAGCTGAGAGGAACTCCGCTTTACCATGACCGTAAGGATGATCTTCATCCCTGGGTTTGGCGGCAACATACAGGCTGTACAGTCCGATAAAACCGGCAATCACATTCACGGTGCTTTCCAGGGCATCTGTGAGGATGGCCACCGAATGCGTAAGAAAATACGCCACCAGTTTCAACAGGAAGAGTACAACAGCAACGGTTACAACATACCGTTGTGTACGGAGATTTTCGAGGCCGGTATCCAAAGCAAGCGATTTGGGTAAAAGTACAAAGATTATCTTTGTACAAACGTCAACCTGTGGAACTGATACCTGGCATCGTTGAAGAATATGCGGCAAAGTATACATCGCTTGAAGATGAACTGCTGCGGGACATCAATGCGCAAACCTATGCCACCCACGCGCAGCCCCATATGCTCAGCGGGCATGTGCAGGGTAAATTACTGGAAATGGTGAGCCGCATGCTGCAGCCACGCCGCATCCTGGAGATCGGCACTTTTACCGGCTATAGTGCCCTCTGCCTTGCCAAAGGCTTGTTAAAAGACGGTTTATTGCACACAATTGAGCTCAGAGAGGCCGATGGAGCTATATCCCAGGCAAATTTCAATAGGTCAAATGACCGCGAAAAGATAATTTTGCACATCGGGAATGCGTTACAGATCATACCCGACCTGCAGGAGACCTGGGACCTCGTTTTCATTGACGCCGACAAGGTTTCCTACATGGAGTATTTCAACCTGGTTTTGCCCAATTTAAGGCCCGGTGGCGTAATTCTGGCGGATAATGTCCTGTTTCATGGACAGGTGCTGGAAGAGCCGGTAACCACAAAGAACGGTAAAGCCATGCAGGCCTTCAATGAGATGGTGCTGCAGGACGAAAGGGTAGAGCAGGTTTTGCTCACCGTACGTGATGGTTTACTCATGATCCGTAAAAAATAAAAGGAATGCTGAAACGCTTATTGATCGTTCTGCCCTTGCTGGCAACTCTTTGTGTAAAGGCTCAGAAGAGCGCTGACATCCTGGATTATATCAACACCTACAAGGAACTGGCTATACAGGAAATGGTGAGAACAGGCGTGCCTGCTTCCATCAAACTGGCACAGGGCATTCATGAGACCATGGCGGGCAAAAGCGTGCTGGTTATGAAATCCAATAACCATTTCGGCATCAAGTGCAAGGAAACCTGGCAGGGCAAAAAAGTATACCACGATGATGATGCCCGCGGAGAATGTTTCCGCTCTTATTCCAGCCCCAGTGATTCCTACCTGGATCATTCCAATTTCTTGAAGAACAGCGCCCGGTATGCCAGCCTGTTCCAGCTCGATCCCACTGACTACAAAGGATGGGCTTACGGCCTCAAGAAAGCAGGGTATGCCACCAATATAAAATACTCACAGCTGCTCATCAAACTCATAGAAGATTATAACCTGCAGGAGTACTCGCTGATTGCGCTGGGTAAACTCCCGATGCAGAAAGATATCCTCGCTTCCAACAAAACAGTGATCGGTGAGCCCATTGCGGTGGAAATGATACAGGAAAAGGTGGTTGCAGAGGTTGGTAATCCTGATCTTATCCGTCCGTCTGTTCCTGAAGTGAGCTATCCGGAAGGAGAGTTCAAGATCAACGATACCCGTGTGATCTATGCAAAAAGCGGCACATCCTTGCTGGCCGTTGCCAAACTCTATGATATTTCGCTGCGCCGCCTCCTCGATTTCAATGATATGGACAGGGAAGATGTGATCACCGACAACCAGCTGCTCTTCCTGCAACGCAAGCGGAAGACCGGTGTTGGCGAATTACATATTGTGCAGGAAGGCGAAACCTTGTACGATATCTGCCAGACAGAGGGTATTCGTTATGAAGCCATGCTCAAGTACAATCATCTGAAAGAAGATGATGTACCTGCCATCGGGGAAAAGATCTATCTCCGTACTGCTGCTCCTGCAAGGCCCAGGCTGGCTTCAGAAATGGCTGTGGCTGCCGTGGTAAGAACAACTGTAGACAGCAGGCCTGCCATGAGCAGCTCCCTGACGCATGTGGTGCAAACCAAAGAGACCCTGTACAGCATCGCCAAAAAATACAATGTTACCGTTGAGAAGATACAGGAGTGGAACAGGCTTCAGAGCACTGACCTGAAGATCGGCCAAACGCTTGTCATTTTACAATAACTGATCTTATGAGCATAATCCGTGTACACGATAAATCATTCGAGCCATACCTGACTGCTGACGTGATCAAAAACCGCATCAGAGAAATTGCAGGGTCCCTCAACAAGGATTATGCAGGTAAAAGACCGGTAGTGATCGCTATCCTGAATGGCAGTTTCATCTTTGCTGCCGATCTTTTCAAGGAGCTTACTGTTGAAGTGGAAGTCTGTTTCATCAAGCTGGCTTCGTATAAGGGTACCCGTTCTACCGGACAGGTGATCACGGCCATCGGACTGGACACCGATATTTTCGGCAGGGATGTACTGATCATTGAAGACATAGTTGACACCGGTAAAACCCTCAGTGAATTCCTGCCCCAGCTGGAGCACCAGCAACCTTCTTCCATGAAGATCGTGGCATTGCTGCACAAGCCAGAAGCCACTGTTTTTCCGATCCCCATCGATTACCTTGGATTTGCTATTCCAAACAAGTTTGTAGTGGGCTATGGCCTTGATTATGACGGTTTGGGAAGAAATATTCCGGAGATCTACAAGCTGGCAGAGTAAGATTACATCGCCCGTACACTTGCAAGTAACCAAAGTATATGGTATTTTTCAACCCAAAATCACACGTTGAGAATTGCTATTGCAATACTGCTGTTTACCCTGTTGTTTGCCACTGCTTCCGCCCAGTATTACCTGCGTGGCGAGATCAGAGACGAGAAAGGAAATACTTTGTCCAACGCCAGGCTGAAATTGCAATCCAGCAATCTTACCTATTACTCCGGAAATAAAGGAGCTTTCGGCATCGTGAGCAATAAAGAATGCGACACGCTTTTTATTTCTCTCGATGGCTACCAGGAACTGGCCCTCAAGGTAGAGGCCGGCCGCTATCATACCATCTCTCTTAAAATGCTGTATTCCGTTGCCAATCTGCAACGTAACAAACTGGTAAGCCTCACACGCGATCTGCAACCTGAGGATAGAAAAAAGCAGTTGTTCAGCGGAGAAACCTACAGTGCCCTGGTGGAAAATGAATTTGTGATGGCGAGAAAATATCCTGAAACAGGGTTTGCTATTCATGCAGACCGTGCCGCATACAGTAATATCCGCCGCTTCCTGAACATGAATACAACAGTTCCGCCTGATGCGGTGCGCACGGAAGAACTGCTGAATTATTTCAATTATGATTCATCGCCGCTGGCGCGCGACAGTATCTTCGGTTTTCGGTCATACATCTCCGATTGCCCCTGGAATCCTCAACACCAGCTGCTATACCTGAATATCGCTTCCCGGAAGATCGACAGTGCTGAGATCCCTCCTTCCAACCTGGTATTCCTGGTGGATGTTTCCGGCTCCATGGATATGCCCAACAGGCTGCCACTTCTCAAATCATCTTTCAAATTGCTGGTAGATAATCTTCGTAATACAGATACGGTTTCGATAGTGGTGTATGGCAGTACTGTAGGTGTGTGGCTGACACCCACTTCAGGGGCAGATAAAGTGAAGATCAGAAAGTCTATCGAAGAGTTATATCCCGGTGGATCCACGCCTGGTGAATCAGGTATCATTACGGCTTACAGACTGGCAAGAAGCCAGTTCATCAAAGGAGGGAATAACCGCGTGATCCTTGCTACAGACGGGGATTTCAACGTAGGGCAAAGCAGTGAGGCAGAACTGGAAAAGTTGATTACGCAGCACCAGGAATCAGGCATCTACCTTACCTGTCTTGGTGTAGGCATGGGCAATTACAAGGATTCAAAACTGGAAGTGCTGGCCAAAAAAGGAAATGGAAATTTTGCTTACCTGGATAATGAACATGAGGCGGAGAAAGTGCTGGTGCGTGAGCTGACACAAACATTGTTCACAGTGGCGGATGACGCCTACCTCAATATCCGTTTCAATTCTTCCGTAGTGCGTCAATACAGGCTGCTGGGCTTTGATAACAAAGCAAAGGCGCTGGCTGATTCACTCAATGAAGTGGAAGGTGGGGAAGTAGGGCCGGGCCACTCGCTGCTGGTATTGTTTGAAATCGAAGGGGCCAGGGGAAATGGTGCGGAAGCATATCCTACTGACGAGCCTGTTGCCAGCCTGTCTATCAACTTCAGAAAACCGGGGGAGTCACTACGTCGT
This sequence comes from Pseudobacter sp., assembly GCF_051955275.1. Taxonomy (NCBI): domain Bacteria; kingdom Pseudomonadati; phylum Bacteroidota; class Chitinophagia; order Chitinophagales; family Chitinophagaceae; genus Pseudobacter; species Pseudobacter sp. The sequence continues at coordinate 54,712 of NZ_JBQCGW010000220.1, forward strand.
ATAACCGAATATAGTGTGGTGAGTGATTATACTGAGTTCAATGATTTACCGCGCTGCTACCGCTTTGCCACATCTGTGGCCATGTTTGCGGCTCTGCTGAAGCAATCAAAGTTCTCCAATCAGTATGGATGGAGTGATGTGATTGTGCTGGCGAATGATGCACATCGGAAAGGGGATTATGTGCAGGAGGAGTTTATTACGATGGTGCAGAAAGCAAAGAAGATTTATGGGAAGATGAAGAAGCGGAAGAAGGAGTGAGTGTATCCGTGCTTTCGAGAGTAGGTTTTCCGAAATACTAACAACAACCTGATAAAAATATTGAGTAAATGTAAAAAGGGAATTCAGATCGAATTCCCTTTTTTAATAGAATGCTTTCTTCTCTAAGAGAACATCTCTCTCACTTTATCAAAGAAGTTCTTATCAGTTTTATCAGGCTGCGGCTGAAAATTGGGCGCATTGCTCAGTTTCTCCAGCATGGCTTTTTCTTCTGATGTGAGGTTTTGGGGAGTCCATACGTTCACATAGATCAGCTGATCGCCTTTTTCATAGCTGTTCACAGCGGGGAAGCCTTTGCCTTTGAGGCGGAAGATCTTACCGCTCTGTGTGCCTGCAGGGATCTTTATTTTAGCGCGGCCGTCGATGGTGGGTACCTCCACATTGGTGCCGAAGGCGGCATCGGGGAAGGAGATATGTAGTTCGTAAGCTACATTGAGCCCATCGCGGTGCAGTTCTTTGTGTTGTTCTTCTTCGATGAGGATGATGAGGTCGCCGGGGGCTCCGCCGCGTTCGCCGGCATTGCCTTTTCCGCCTACGCTGAGTTGCATGCCTTCACCCACACCGGCCGGGATATCGATGCTTACGGTCTCTTCGCCGTAGATCCTTCCCTCGCCCTTACAGCTGCCGCATTTGGCCGTGATCACATTGCCTTCGCCATTACAGGTAGGGCAGGTGGTAACGGTCTGCATCTGGCCCAGGAAGGTGTTGGTCACTTTGCGTACCTGGCCGCTTCCGCCGCAGGTGCCGCAGTTCTGAACGCTGTTTTTGTCTTTGGCGCCGCTGCCTGTGCAGGTGCTGCAGGTAACGTATTTCTTTACCTTGATCTGTTTGTTTACTCCTTTGGCGATCTCTTCGTAGGTGAGCTTGAGTTTGATGCGCAGGTTGGAGCCACGTACACCGCGTGAGCGTTGTCCGCCTCTTCTGCCTCCACCTCCGCCGCCGCCGAAGAAATTGCCGAAGATATCATCTCCGAAAATATCTCCGAACTGGCTGAAGATATCATCCATGTTCTGGCCACCGCCACCAAAGCCGCGTCCGTTGCCGTTTACACCGGCATGGCCGAAGCGGTCGTACTGGGCCCGTTTATCCTGGTCGCTCAGGACTTCATAGGCTTCGGCAGCTTCTTTGAACTTCTCCTCGGCGGCTTTATCGCCGGGGTTCCTGTCTGGGTGATACTGCATCGCCACTTTCCGGTAGGCCTTCTTGATCTCATCCTGGGAAGACCCTTTGGCCACTCCCAGTATTTCGTAATAATCTCTTTTCATAGAAAACCAATGTGGTATTATTTTCCTACAACCACTTTTGCAAACCGGATGATCTTATCATTCAGGTAGTAGCCTTTTGTTACTTCATCCACCACTTTGCCCTGGAGATCAGGGGTGGGAGCGGGAATTTCTGTAATGGCTTCGTGGAATTCGGGGTTAAATTCGGTTCCGACGGTCTGCATGACTTTTACGCCTTTTGCAGCCAGGGTATTGCGCAGTTTGGCAAATACCAGCTGAACGCCTTCACGGATGGCGGGATTGAGCTCCGGGTTGTCCAGGGTCTTTTCTGCACGGTCGCAGTCGTCAAGCACATCCAGCAGGGACACGATCACATCTTTGCCGGCGGTCTGGATGAGTTCCAGTTTTTCCTTGGCCGTTCTTCTTCTGAAATTGTCGAATTCGGCAGCCTGGCGGATGTATTTGTCTTTCAGTTCCGCCACTTCCTGGCGCAGTTTTTCCGCTTCGGCATCATTGCCGCCGGGGTTATCCTGTATGTCCTCTGTGTTGAGGTCCAGATTGCTGGCATCCTGGCCGTTATCGTCCAAAATCGGATCTTTTTCTGTCATAGCTTTCCTGTTTTTAAATGCCTTTTTGCTGTAAAAATGGCCGGTAAGATCGGGGTATGTACTGCTCAGGCGTTTCTGAAGCGCCAAAGCGGTAAAAATACGCGAATTTATCGGCAATGCTATTGTGGGCAATTACTTTGCCAGTGCCGGAAACAGGCCAAATTGTCTTTATTCAGGAGCCTGGGCTGACCATACTTCCGGCAAAGAAAAACCCCCGCCAGGCGGGGGTTCTGAATGTTCTATCTGAACCGGTGTGATCCGGTATTGCGCTTATTTGGCTGATTCTTCAGCGCCTTCCACCAGAACGGTAACCTTGTTGTTCAGTACTTCCACAAATCCGCCCTGGATATCATAAAAGACAACATGGTTGTTTTTGTCTTTCAGCACCTTCATCTTTCCGGCCTTGAGGGCAGAAACGAGGGGGGCGTGTTTGTCGAGCACTTCAAACAATCCGCTGATGCCGGGCAGTTGTACGCCGTATACATCTCCGCTGAAAAGTTTGCGCTCGGGTGTTAATATTTCTAAGTTCATAATTGATTAGAATGTTTTGACAAATTAACCTTTAGCCTGAGCCAACAGCTTCTTACCTTTCTCGATAGCATCATCGATGGTACCTACCAGGTTGAAGGCTGCTTCAGGATAATCGTCTACTTCACCGTCCATGATCATGTTGAAACCACGGATAGTTTCTTCGATGGGAACCAGTACACCTTTCAGACCGGTGAACTGCTCTGCCACGTGGAAGGGCTGAGACAGGAAACGCTGTACTTTACGGGCGCGTGATACGGTTTGTTTGTCTTCGTCGCTCAACTCATCCAGACCGAGGATGGCGATGATATCCTGCAGTTCTTTATAACGCTGGAGGATCAGTTTTACACGGTCAGCACATTTGTAGTGTGCTTCGCCAACGATCTGAACGGTAAGGATACGGCTGGTAGAATCCAGCGGGTCAACCGCAGGGTAGATACCAAGGTCAGCGATCTTACGGCTCAATACGGTAGTGGCGTCAAGGTGAGCGAAGGTAGTTGCAGGAGCAGGGTCAGTCAGGTCATCCGCAGGTACGTAAACCGCCTGTACGGAAGTGATTGAACCATTCTTGGTAGAAGTGATACGTTCCTGCATCAGACCCATCTCTGTAGCGAGTGTGGGCTGATAACCTACCGCTGAAGGCATACGGCCAAGCAGGGCCGATACTTCGGAACCAGCCTGTGTGAAACGGAAGATATTGTCAACGAAGAAGAGGATATCACGGCCTTTACCTTGTCCGTCTCCATCACGATAATACTCGGCGATGGTCAGACCGGAGAGGGCAACACGGGCACGTGCACCAGGAGGCTCGTTCATTTGTCCGAATACGAAAGTAGCTTTAGAATCAGCCAGTTCTTTCATATCCACTTTGCTGAGGTCCCAGCCACCTTCTTCCATGCTATGCTGGAATTCTTTACCGTACTTCATGATACCAGCTTCGATCATCTCACGCATCAGGTCATTACCTTCACGTGTTCTTTCACCTACACCGGCAAATACAGACACACCGGAGTATGCTTTTGCGATGTTGTTGATCAGCTCCTGGATCAATACGGTTTTACCTACACCGGCACCACCGAAGAGACCGATCTTACCACCTTTTGCATATGGCTCGATGAGGTCAATTACTTTGATACCAGTGAACAGAACTTCTGTAGCGGTAGAGAGGTTCTCAAACGCAGGTGGTTTAGCGTGAATAGGGCGGCCACCTTGTTTGGATACTGCAGGCAATCCGTCGATAGGGTCTCCGGTTACGTTGAAAAGGCGGCCTTTGATAGCTTCACCGGAAGGCATGGTGATAGCGGCGCCGGTGTCAACTACTTCCAGTCCGCGAACCAGACCTTCAGTACCGTCCATAGCGATACAGCGTACGCTGTCCTCACCAAGGTGCTGTTGAGCTTCCAGAACCAGAATTTCACCATTTTGTTTTTTCAGTTCAAGTGCGTTATAGATTTCCGGGAGTTTGCCGTCAAACTGCACATCCACTACCGCGCCGATGATCTGCTTGATCTTTCCAACGTTTGCCATATAAGATGTTTAAGAGAGCGTTTTAATTTGGCCGCAAAGGTAAGGGCTGGAGCACGAAATATAAAATAAGAAGCAGGAAATATATGGGGATTGGGAAGGAATTACGGGCGGATGGGGGATAACAGGCAGAGAAATGAGCATAATTCTCATATTATAAACGAATTATATGATGTGTTGGTCTTTATTTTGTATGGTGATAGGGGTAAAAAGAAATTTACGCTTTTCATTTTTTTTGTACCCTTGTACATTGTAACGGCTTGTTTAATAAGAATTGATGCAACTGATAGAAGTCAACGATCCTGCTACCGCTGCCGCGTTCATTCAGGTCAATGTGGAGATCAATAAACATGACCAGGGCTACATCCGCCCGCTCGATAAGGATGTGGAGGAGGTCTTCGACCCCAGCCTCAACAAGGCTTTCGGCTTCGGGGAAGTGACCAGGTGGATACTGAAAGATGAGGAAGACAGGCTCATTGGCCGCATCGCGGCCTTCGTAAATACCAGGTACCATAATAAAGATGACGATGGCCCCGTGGGTGGCATCGGTTTCTTCGACTGCATCAACAGCCAGGAAGCCGCCGATATGCTGTTTGATGTAGCCCGCCACTGGCTCCTGCAAAGAGGCATGGAAGCCATGGACGGCCCGATTAATTTCGGGGAGCGCGACCGCTGGTGGGGGCTGCTGGTGAACGGTTTCAATGAGCCGCTCTACTGTATGAATTATAATCAGCCTTATTATAAAGATCTCTTCGAGTATTACGGCTTCCGCCCTTTCTATAATCAGCTCTGCTTTGGAATGAGCATCCATGGCCCCTTCCATAAGAAACTCTGGAACCGCCACGCCGCCATTGCCAAAGATCCCAGTTATAAAATGGCCACCATCGATAAAAACCAGCTGGAAAAATATGCGGCAGACTTTTCCTTCGTGTACAACAAAGCCTGGGCAGTCCACGAAGGACAGAAAGAGCTTACCGCTCAGCAGGTGCTACTGCTTTTGGAAAAAATGAAACCGGTTTTGGATGAAAGGATCGCCTGGTTCGTATATCATAATGATAAGCCCGTTTCCATCTTCATCAACCTGCCCGACCTCAACCAGTGGTTCAAATTCCTGAACGGACAATTCAACTGGTGGAACAAACTGAAATTACTCTGGCTGATGAAAAAGCATCCGAGCCGGAAAATGGTGGGGCTGGTTTTCGGAGTTATCCCGGAATACCAGGGCCTGGGACTGGATGCTTACATGATCATCGAGGCAGGTATTTCGCTTAAGCAGTATGGTTATGAAGATTATGAAATGCAGTGGATCGGAGATTTCAATCCTAAAATGATCAATGTTGCCAGGAGAATGGGAGAGACCTGGCCGAGCAGAACGCTTACCACTTACCGTTACCTGTTCGACAGAACGAGGGAGTTCAAGTCACACCCGGTATTACAGTGATACTAACACGAAAACTCTTGAAAAGCCCGCCTCTGGCGGGTTTTGTTGTTACATTGAGGGCGAGGACAAAAAAAGAGGGTGCAGCCTTGGCGGGTGCACCCTCGTGATCTTTTACAGGATATCCGGAAAGATAATGTTATTGTTTGATGAAACGGCTAACAAGTCTGGTTTTATTTTCAACCGTGATCTCCAGTTGGTAAATGCCGGGCTTCAGTGTGCTCACTGCAACCTGCTGTACCTGCACTGATGATTGCTGGAAGAAATTGATCCTGCGTATCAGTCCACCTGTAGCATCATAGATCTTCAACTGTGCATTGCCGCTGAGTTTGCTGGTAGTTTCCACATTAATGGTGGTAGTAGCAGGGCTTGGATAGATCCTCAGTTTATCAGCGGTGGCACCGGTCTCTTTCACGTCGGTGGACACACTAAGCAGTTGCGCTTCCGTGTTCACAGTTTGTGCAGCTACTTTAGCTGAAACAGCTGAAACTATTACCAGCACTGTATCTGCGCGTGGCACCCAGTCCTTGCCCCAAACCATCACCTCAAAGCTGTAGATGCCTTCCACCAGGTTGGTGATAGGTGTGATCACAGCCGCAGGGTTGCCGATTGTGAATTGGGCAGGTCCGCTGATCTTCCTCCATTTGTATTCTTTGATCTGACCCAGCGGATCAACAGAGGCGGAAGCATTCAGTGAAGCGCTGTTGGTAGGCAGCGTGATAGCGATATCAGGTCCCGCATTGGCCAGTCCAGCTTTCACATCACCACTGTTGTTATTCCCACCTGTAGCGGATTTCACGGTCACCAGCATGGTGTCTGCACGTGGTACCCAGTCCTTACCCCAAACCATTACTTCAAAGCTGTACAATCCTGCGGTAAGGTTGGTGATGGTAGTGATGGGAGCAGCCGCATTCACGATAGTGGCAGTGCCGCCGCTGATCTTCCTCCATTTGTATTCCTTGATCTGACCCAGCGGATCCACGGAGGCAGAGGCATTCACAGTTACAGTATTTACTGGAAGCGTGATGGTCACATCAGCTCCGGCATTGGCCAGTCCTGCTTTGGGATCGGCAGTATTACCGGGGTTTCCGGTACCGCTGCCTGCTTTCACGATCACCTGAACTGTATCTGCACGTGGGATCCAGTTATGGTTCCATACCATCAGTTCAAAGCTGTAAGTTCCTTCAGCCAGGTTGTTGAGAGCGGTCACAGCTGCTGCAGGGTTTGCAATAGCAAACTGTGCAGGACCGGTGAGTTTTCTCCATTTGTATTCTTTGATCACATTACCGGTTGGGTTCACGGAAGCTGAACCGTTCAGCGTGGTGCTGTTGGTGGGTAATGTGATAGTGATGTCTGCGCCGGCATTTGCAATCACAGGCTGTTCAGCCGGAGGATTGGTGGTAGCGCCCTTCACTGTGATGTACACGGAGTCCCCTTTCGGCTGTGCCTGGTGGTTCCATGCTGTGAGCCTGAAACCATAAGTGCCTGCTTCCATATTGGTAACATCGGTGCTGGATGCGGCGGGGTTAACGATGGTGCCTTTGGCGGGGCCACTGAATTTAACCCACTCGTACCGTACGATATTTCCATCGGGGTCATTTGATTTCGTGCCATCCAGCTTCACTGAGTTTACAGGAAGGGTGATGGTCTGGTCAGCACCTGCATCCACGATCCAGGCTGTTGGCTTGTCTGCTGTTTTGTTCACAGTAACGGTTACATCGTCCTGTGCAGTGGCGCCTTTATCGTCAGTTACTTTAAGTCTGAATACATAAGTACCTACAGCCAGGCTGTTCACCGCAGTGTTAGCGCTGTTAGGGGCTGCGATAGTACCTTCTGCAGGACCGCTTACCTTGGTCCAGTTATAGGACGCGATGCTGCCATCAGGGTCTGAAGAAGTAGAGCCGTTGAGGGTAACGCTGTTGGCGGGGGCAGTGATAGTGATATCATTGCCTGCTTTGGCTACAGGACTCTGGTTGCCGGTTCCGGCTCCGTTGGTAACGGTGATGGTCACCTGGGCGGTGGTCCAGTCGGCACGGTCATCAACCGCTTTCACTTCATATACATAAGTACCTGCCTGTGTGAGGCCTGTAACGGTAGTAATACCGTTCGTAGAAACCGGTGTGGAAATTGATCCGAAGGAAGGGCCGGAGATCTTGCTCCATATATAGCGGACCAGTTTTCCGTCCCTGTCGGAGGATGCGCCTGCATTGAGCGTTACCGTAGCAGTGCCGGTAGTGATCGATTGATTGCTGCCGGCATTGGCAACGGGGCGTACGTTCGGCGGCAGACTTTTGTTCTGCGCCAGGAACCATTCATAGATATTGGGATTCTGGTTATTGTAGCCGATATCATACACACGGTCCCAGATCCAGTGACCGCCTGTAGGCCATAAAGTGAAATAAGGTTTTACGGTAGGATTGAGGGCATTCAGCGCATTGATGGCGCCTTTGGTACAGGTCACAGGGGCGGCACTGTTATCGTCTTCTGCGTGGAAGGCCCAGATAGGAAGGTTTGCATTGGTCATATTAGACCAGGTGGCATTGGTACAGGCTCCGCAGGAAACGCCGATGGCAGCAAGGCGTTTGGCGTTATCGAGAGAAGTGCCTGCATACTGCCAGGTGCCGCCACCGCCCATACTGAGACCGGTAAGGATGATACGGTTCGGGTCGATGCGGAGGTTTTTGGTAGCATACTCGATCAGTTCATCTACGTACCAGTTCTGCCACCATCCGTACTGTGAGTTGAGCTGCGGGGTCAGTACAATGAAAGATTCGGTTTTGCCGTTCCAGGTGAAGGTCATGGTAGCACCTTCATCGATCCTGCGTGGGAGACCGTTCCAGCACGCGTTCTTGAGTTGTGTGGTGCCGTCACCTTTTTCTCCTGCGCCATGCAGGAAGATGATCAGCGGGTGGGTCCTGGCATCCTGTTTGTAATCAGGAGGTAAGAACTGGTAGAACCCAATATACTGGCCGTTTTTGGCTGTGATTCCTTTGGGTTCATGTTGCGCTGCGGCGGACATCGTGATCAGGATGCCGAGCATGCAGAGTAAAAAGTTTCTCATAGAAATTCTAAATGTGTTTCCCGGTAAAAAAAATAGTTTCCTGGTACGATCATTTTGCAATGATCATAGTCCAGTGACTACAATGCCTCAAAGCATTGCTGCCACTGCGTTGCAGACCTGTGAAAATTGTATAGATAAGGAATATGGCGAAACCGGCATCTATAAAGATCGCATCATCCCAAGGCACTTTTGAAAGGGCGGGAGCTAAAACGGACTTTACTAATCGGACTAACCGGGGATTAAATAGGGAACGATTTTCTGTCCCAAAATGCGCAATTACTATACCAATATGTTGTAATTGCGCAACAATTTTGCCACGGTTGAGTAAAACAGCACACAGTTATTGCAAGTAAACGCTCTGAATGCAAGGAATCGAACGTGTTAGAAAAAAAAGTTTTTTTTTGAAACTGTAAAAGCCAGTGTTGACAAGGGTTTGAGAAGACTCGAAAAAACAGCCATTAGTATAGTGACGATTGAAACACCGGATGATGCACAGGCAAAAAAAAATCACCTGCTTAAAAGGAGAGCGACCGGCGGCACTGCTGAGACATCCTTCACATACTTTGAGTGTTACCAATCGCTCGCCTCCCGGCGGGTGATCTCTATATGGCGCCCTGGCATAAAACCTTATCCGGGGCGGATTTCAACGCTAACAGCTACTGCTTCACAAACCTGGTGACCATCGTTTTTTTGTTCGCGATATTGATCTGCAGGTAATATACTCCCGGCAGCAGATCCACTACTGAGATCTCCTGAACACTTACAGACTGTGACCTCGGGATCACAAAGCGCCTTACTGTATGTCCGCTCATGTTCAATATGGTACCTATGGCCTCACCTTCTGTATCGCTGATCAGACGCAGCTTAGCAACGCTCTTGGCAGGATTCGGATACAGGGCCAGCTCTTCAGTATACTTGAAATTATTCACCACATGCACCTTCATGGTGTCTTTGCTCACAGCTCCCTTATTGTCTACTACTATCAGCTCAAACTCATACACACCAACGATCAACGCTGTTGCATACGTAGTGATCTCATTAGGAGTGGCCAGTATGGATTCGCGTGGGCCATCTATCTGCCTCCACCTGGCGGAAGTGATCAGGCCATCCGGATCGAAAGAACCGTTGGCATCCAGGAAGGCTACATTGGCCGGAACCGCAATGGTAGTGTCTTTGCCGGCAACCGCTACAGGCGCTTTATTGGGCGCAGGATTCACCGTTACCTTCACGGTGTCTTTGTCGATGCCGCCCCTGTCGTCTGTTACAACCAGTTCAAATTCATGAACACCGGCCGCTGCACCGATAACGGTAGCAAGCTTGGTAGCACTGTTGTTGATGGTGACTGTACCCGGACCGCTGATGCGTGACCATTTCCAGACTGAAATGCTTCCATCCTGGTCGGATGAAGCGCTGCCATTCAACTGGATCAGCGGATTGGGAAGCGTTACGCTGAAATCCACGCCTGCATTGGCTGTTGGGAGCCTGTTCGGCGGGATCACCACTGGCTTCACAATCACTTTCACAGTGGCTTTGGCGGTAAGGCCACCAGCATCCGTTACCTGTAACTGGAATGTGTAAGTTCCGTCAGTAAGTGCTGATACTACTGTTTTGGCGGCTGCCGGACTGGCGATGGAATATGGTGTTGGTCCGTTCACATAAGTCCAGGCATAGGTGAGCGTCTTGCCTTCCGGATCGGAAGAGGCAGAGCCATCGAGGGTTACTGACTGAACAGGCAATGTAATGGTGATGTCTGTTCCTGCATTGGCTACAGGTGCTTTATTGGGTACATCGTTCACGGTCACTTTCACCGTGTCTTTACCAATGCCGCTTCTGTTGTCTGTTACAACCAGTTCAAAAGTATATACGCCAGGGATCACACCGGTAACGGTGGCCAGACTTGTTTCGGAATTTGTAATCACCGGAACATTCGGGCCGGTTACACGGGTCCACTTCCAGGAAACGATGGTGCCGTCTTCATCTGTTGAACTGCCACCATTGAGCTGGATCAGCGGGTTAGGCAGGGTAACACTGAAATCCGTACCTGCATTGGCTTTTGGAAGCTTGTTAGCCGGCATAGGATGCACCACTACTTTCACCACATCCGTAGCAGTGAGGCCACCCGGGTCTTTCACCAGCAGCTGGAATTCATAAGTTCCTTCCACCAGGCCGCTCACGGTTGTTTTTGCAGCAGCCGCGGTTGTGATAGCATATGAGTTGGGGCCGCTCTTGTAGCTCCAGGTATAAGTAAGTGTTTTTCCTTCCGGATCGGAAGACAGGCTTCCATCCAGGTTGGCTATCTGTACAGGCAATGTGATGGAGATATCCGCACCTGCATTGGCAACCGGTGGTTTATTGGGATCCGGGTTCACCACAACCTTCACTTCATCGGAAGATTTGAGGCCACCAATATCTGTTACAGTCAGTTTGAATGTATAGGTGCCGAGCGTGAGGCCGTTGATAGCAGTGCTGGCTGCATTCTTATTGACGATGGTGTAACCGGCAGGACCGTTCACATACTCCCAGAGGTAGGTGAGGGTTTTGCCTTCGGGATCAGAGGAAGCACTGCCATCAAGCGTGGCTGTTTGTACAGGCAATGCAATAGAGATATCATTTCCTGCATTGGCTACAGGTGGTTTGTTTGGATCAGGGTTCACCACGATGCTTACTTCATCGGTTGAAGTAAGACCACCATTATCGGTAACGGTGAGTTTGAATACATAAGTACCCGCAGTAAGTCCGTTGAGTGCAGTAGTTGCTGCATTCTTATTCACGATATTGTAACTGGCAGGTCCACTCACCCACTCCCAGAGCCAGGTAGTGATGCTGCCATCTTCATCTGAACTGCCGCTGCCATCCAGGGAAGTAGTGGCGGGAAGTGTAATGGACTTATCGTTTCCTGCATTGGCCACAGGTGCTTTGTTGTCTGGTGGGATCACAGGATTCACGATCACTCTTACGTCGTCAGAAGAGCTGAGCCCTGCATCATCAGTAACAGTAAGCCTGAACATATAGGTGCCTTCCACCAGGCCGCTGAGGCCGGTAGTGGCGCCGGACGGGTTATCTATAGTATAGGTAGCCGGTCCGCTTACCCATGACCATGCATATGTTTTGATATTGTTATCGGGATCGCTGCTGGCGCTGCCGTCCAGGCTGGTAGCGGTTGCCGGAAGTGTAATATTGCGGTCTGCACCTGCATTGGCCACTGGCGCCTGGTTGGGTTTTGGATTCACTTTTACAGTTACATTATCCGAAGCGCTCAGCCCTGCTTCATCTGTAACTGTGAGTTTGAATTCATAAGTACCTTCCACCAGGTTACTGAGGCCTGTAGTGGCGCTGGAAGGATTATCTATAGTATAGGTAGCGGGACCGCTAACCCATGACCATGCATATGTTTTGATATTGTTGTCGGGATCGCTGCTGGCGCTGCCATCCAGTGTGGTAGTTGATGTGGGCAGGGTGATATTGCGGTCTGCCCCTGCATTGGCGACAGGCGCCTGATTAGGTCTGGGATTCACTTTCACGATCACGATATCGGAAGAGCTCAGTCCTTCTGCATCGGTAACGGTAAGCTGAAATTCATAGGTGCCGGCCGACAGGTTGTTCACGTCAGTAGCTTTGGCGGCGCTGTTGGCGAAGGTATGAGAAGCCGGGCCGCTCACTTTCGTCCATGCATACGTGGAAATATTATTATCAGGATCACTGCTGGCGCTGCCATCGAGATATGCTCCCTGCGGCAGGGTGATCTCCCGGTCAGGACCTGCATTGGCAACAGGAGCCTGGTTGGCCCTTGCATTCACTTTCACAATTACATTGTCGGAAGAACTGAGCCCTCCTGCATCTGTAACGGTGAGCTTGAATTCGTAAGTGCCTGCTTCCAGGTTGTCTACCAAAGTGGAAGCGGCAGACGCATTGGTGAAGGAATGAGACGTTGGACCGCTCACTTTCGTCCATGCATAGGTCTTGATATTGTTATCAGGATCGGTGGAGCCACTGCCATCCAGGGTAGTGGACTTCACCGGTAAAGTGATTTCGCGGTCAGCTCCTGCTTTGGCTACCGGCGCATTGTTCACCGGAGCAGGATTCTTTGAAACAAAGATCTTCAGGGTATCATTCGTGGAGTTGTACCAGTTATCCCATACACGGATCTTGAATTCGTAGGTGCCTTCCACCAGGCCGGTAACGGTGGTGGTTTTGGCCGTTGCATCGGTGATGGTGTAAGTGGAAGGCCCGCTTACATAGCTCCATTCATATGCTTTCAGCTCACCATCTGAATCGTAGGATGCGGAGCCATCGAGGGTTGCAGAGTTGGTCGGCAGCTGAATATAAATATCCGGACCAGCTTTCGCGAAGGGCAGGATATTCTGGGGGCTCACCGTAACATCTACCTGGTCTTCTGCAGTCAGGCCATTGTTATCGGTTACTACCAGTTTGAAAGTATAATAGCCCAGCGCCAGGTTGCTGACAGTGGGAGTGCTTGTATTATTATTGGTGAAGGTTACAGTTGTAGGTCCTTTCACCTGGCTCCAGTCCCATTTAACGATGGTGCCATCATCATCGCGTGATGCGGTACCATTCAGTTTTGTGCTTGTATTGGGGTAGAAAACGGTGAAGTCGGAACCGGCATTGGCAAAAGGTTTCTTGGTGCCTGGTGCACCTGCCACCACAGTAAGGGTAATATTCTTTGTAACCCAGTCTGCCCGATCATCGATCACTTTCACTTCAAACACGTAAGTGCCTTCAGTGGTAAGGCCTGTTACATTAATTTTTCCATCGAGCGAAAACAGACCGCTGAGCGTTCCGCCGGGGCCGGACACTTTGGTCCAGACGTAGCGGATGATCTTTCCATCAGGGTCGCTTGATCCGGATGCATCCAGCACGGCAGTTGCCAGAGAGGAGGTGGTGGTTACATCCGGCGCCACTATCACAGGGCGCTTGTTGGGCGCCAGTCCTTTGTTCTGAGCCAGGAACCATTCGTACAGGTTCGGGTCCTGGTTGTTGTGCGTGGGATCATACACGCGGCCCCAGATCCAGTGGTTACCGGTTTCCCAGGAAGTGAAATAGGGTTTCACTGCGGGGTTACAGGCATTGATGGCATTGATGGTGGCTACGGTACAATTATATGGAGCAGCACTGTTATCGTCTTTGGCATGGAATGCCCAGATAGGCAGGTTTGCTTTTGCCAGGTTGCAGCGGTCGATACTGTTACAGGCTCCGCAGGAAACGCCGATGGCTGCAAACTTCTGGGCATTTGCCAGTGATGCGCCGGCATATTCCCAGGTGCCTCCACCGCCCATGCTGAGGCCGGTCAGAAAGATCCTGTTCTCATCCACTCGATATGTTTTCTGGGCATAAGCAAGGAGTTCATCCACATACCAGTTGGGCCACCAACCGAACTCGGAGTTAAGCTGAGGGCTGATCACTATGAAAGTTTCAGTCTTGCCATTCCAGGTGAATGTCATTGGATTGCCGTCTGCAATGAGACGGGGAGGAGTACCGCTGAGCAGGATATTTCCAAGATCGGAACGGCCATTGCCACGTTCGCCATGACCATGAAGGAAGATGATCAGGGGATACTTCAAGGTAGGATTGGCGGAATAATTCGTGGGAACATATTCCAGGAATCCGATCTCTTTGCCGTTTTTGGCGGTGATCCAGTTTGACTTTTGTTGGGAAAAACCCGAAAGGGAAAGTATGAAGAGAGACACAAGAAACAACAGCTTCCTACGCAGAAAGGTAGAGTTCTTCATAAGGAGATTGATTTTTCGGTATTAGGATTTATTGGATACAGGACACAGGGTATTGTATGGCAGTTCATATACAATAACCTTACCAAGTAACGAAAAAATACGATGATACGATACATTAGAGCCACGGTTTTTTGACAGATGAATTTGACAATTGTCAATCGTAGTTCTTCTAGTGTACAGAGGTAAGCGTGGGTTTAGTAAGTAAGCAAAGAAACAGCAAAAGCAGGGCCATTTCACACACGTGAGCAAAAACCTGACCTAATGTGGAAAAAAATAATGTTGAGGAAACACAGTACCCGTCTGCGTTGCAGCTTTAGTTGTTTTGTTCCTGAGTGAATGCTTTGGGAGTGTGAAGGAATTCTTTCCTGCTCACTTTCATTCGGAAAAGCGCCCGTACAATACTCCACATCAGCAGTGGAATATGCAGTAAAGCACGCAGGGTTTGCCAGGAATAAAAGTTGGTTGGAATGGATATGATAAATGTCAAAAAATATAGAGCGGTCAACCCGGCCCACCATAAATAGGGTGGATAGAGGAAATATACGCCACTTACCTGCTCTATCAGAAAGAGCAAAAAGAAGAGGCAGTAGCTGATCAGGAAGATCAGGCGGGGAGGGGCGAGGTTAGCAAAAAGCTTGTTCCAGTAATCTCTTGTCTTAGGTAATGGTCCTTGATTTTTATCAAAGAAGAGGCGGAGGTGAATGATCTGCGATTCCATCCAGCGGGTGCGCTGGCGTTCGAACACCGCCTTGCTGCTCACTTTTTCATCCAGTACATAAGCATCGTCGATGAACTCGATGCAGATATCGGCCTTCATGGTCTCGAAGTCAACTTCACGGTCGCAGGCGGGGTTCCCCAGGATACCCGGCTTATTGTAAATGCTTTTGAGTTTGGCGAATTCAAAGGCCATTCCGGAGCCGATGGTATTGCTGCTGAAGCCGAGTGCACGCTGTCCGCGGCGGAAGATATGGTTGTTGATCTCTTCGCTCATGGCATCCAGTACGGCAACCGGGGTATTGCGGTTCTTGGCGATACGGTGGCATTGAACTGCCCTGAAACCCTTGTGGAATGCGGCATTTACTTTCTCCAGGGTGCCGGGCATCATGATATTGTCCGCATCGATGATGATGGCTATCTCGTATTCGTTCTCCGGTATATGGTTGAGGAGCTGGTTGAGTGATCTGGCCTTGCTGCTGAGCTCAAACTGTACTTCTACCAGGTTGATGCGGTAGGTTAGCAGCTGGGCGATGGTTTCGGGCTGCAGCTGGTCTGCGGCCACAAAAATGGTGAAGCGGTCAGAAGGGTAGTCGTGCTCCAGCGCCTTCTTCACCGTATTGATAATGATATGATCCTCCTTATAGGTTGGTATCAGTACGGCAATCTTCTTCTTGTCGGGATGCGGTGTATACTTCGGTGAACGGTACAGTTTACCTGCCACTGCAGCTGCAAAGAAGTAGAGGGTATTGATAGCGAGATACACAAAAAGGATCCCGAAAACGATATGTAGAAGCGTGAGTGCCATACTATGTTTTAGAGTAACTGGATGAATACAGGTTCCAAACGGCCCCTTTGAGAAAATATTTCAGGTGCGTGAACTGTTTTTTAACGGCAAATCCGATCACGCTTTTAGGTAAGGTAAAGAAAGTAAAGAATGCGCTGAATGCCAGGAGTTGCAGGGGGCCTGCGTTCCGGCGCATGTACAGGATCCGGTTGCGTGTGTGGTAGTAGGTCTTCATCGGGTTTGCCTTACCCACGCTGAGCGATTCTTTGTGATAGATGAGCGCATTGGCGGTGTACCAGATCTTGTAACCTCCTTTGAGGATACGTGCGCTCCAGTCCCATTCCTCATAGTAAAGGAAGAACTTTTCCGGGAACATGCCAACACGTTCGGTCACTTCCCTTTTCACCATCATGGCGCAGCCATGGGCGCCGTGGGTGGTGCGGGACTGGTTATACTGGCCTTTGTCTTCTTCCCAGATACCGATGCTGCTGGTGCGGCCGGTGAGCCTGCTCATGGGGTTGAAGCCGGCATATTGTATGATGTTCGGCTGGTCGAAATACATGATCCGGGGGCAGGTAACACCAATCTGTTCATCTTCCCGGAAGGGTTGGAGCAGGTTATGGATGAGGTCGGGTGTCATTTCCGTATCGTTATTCACGATGAAGAAATAATCACCACCTGCCTGGCTCATGCCCCAGTTGTTACCGCCGGCGAAGCCGAGGTTTTCTTTGCGGAGGAGCAGTCTTGTGTTGGGGTAGTTGCCTGCGAGGATCTGTTCGGTTGGGTCAACATCGGAGTCCATATCACACACGAGGATCTCGTAATTGGTATAACGGAGACGTCTGGCCGATTCCAGGAATGCGCAGGTTACTGCCGTCTGGTTATAATTGAGTGTAATGATGGATACGAAGGGCTCCTGGCCGGTTGACATATCAGCTTTCTTTTTCTTTTTGTGGGGTTTCGGGTCAGGGATGGAACCCTGAGAATGCAGTAGCGGGGTACAAGACCCCGCTACACTCTATAAAGCAATGCTACGCATTTGAACTTTGCATCAATGCAGCAGGTGTGTTGGCCATGATCCACATATCATACAGGAAACTGTAACGGTCTGCATAATCGATGTCCAACTCTATCCTTTCTGCTACAGACATATCTTTCTTACCTCTTTTCTTCACCTGCCAGAGGCCTGTGATACCTGCGGGGGCCATGAAACGTTTTGCCCACTGGTCTGTAGTAAGGGAAGCTGCTTCGTATAAAGGTAAAGGTCTGTTGCCTACCAGGCTCATATCACCGATGAGTACATTTACCAGTTGTGGTAATTCATCCAGGCTGGTTTTGCGGAGGAAATTTCCAACTTTGGTGATGCGTGGGTCATTGTCTACTTTGAAGAACACGGGTCCTTCCTGAACGGCATCATACTGGTTGAGGTGGCTCATGGCTGCAACTTTCTTGTCTGCGCCCACTTCCATGGTGCGGAATTTGAAGAAGTTGAAGATCTTATATCCACGGCCGGCTCTTTTGGAGATATAGAAGATAGGGCCTTTTGATTCCATGCGGATGGCCGCCATTACCAGCAGCATCACGGGGCTCAGGGCCAGCAGGATGGAGGAAGACACCACGATATCGAAACCTCTTTTGATAACGGTGGGTCTGTCTTTATAAGCCTGCAATGATTTTTCCAGGGTGAAGTTCTTTTCAACCAGGAACTGTTGTTTTACTTTTTTGAGGAAGCCGATCTTGCGGATGAGGGCGGAACGGTTCTGTTCGTTCAGCACCAGGATCTCGTCAATGAAGCGGCAATCCTTGCAGCGTTTGATATCAGCTTCAGTGAGGCCTGAAACTTCGGCTACTACAGGAACGCCCTGGAGCAGGGTGTCTGTAGCGAGGAACTGCTGCAGTTCCCTGAAATCTGTAGAAGCGTTCACTTCCAGGATGATCACATCCGGAATGAAGATATTTTTAGAGTTCTGAAGCAGGCGTTTGAGCATGGAACGTGCATTGCTTACCGATTCGGCCGCATATCCGCTCTCGAAGGTGCGGATCAGGCTGTCGATATTCGCTGCTTTCTTCCCTATGTAAAAAAATTCCAGCTTATTGGCAGCATTATTGCTGGTAGTTGGTTGTTCTGCAGCAACAGTGGTATTAATAGAAAAATGCCTGTAAATCCTCTTTGCTGTTTTTTCTCCGGGTAAAAATGTTAGTTCCATAAAGTAAGGTTGAAGGTTAAATTTTCCTGATTTCTTACTCATCCTGCATGCACTACGCCTGCAGTTTTCTTCTGGCTGTTAAGCAATCGCTTCGCTACGTCCATCAGGTCAACGGGATTAAAGGGCTTTGTGAAATATGCGGAAACACCGTATTGTTCACATTGGGCTTCTACTTTTTCTTTATCAAGTGATGAGAGCACAATCATGGGAATGTCTTTGTAAATACCACTTGTTGATAATTGCTCAACCATTTCCCAATCTTGCATATCTGGTAACTGTGCATCAAGTATGATCAGGCCCGGCAGGTTTCTTTTAGATAACCAATACATTGCTGAACAACCATCAGGCGCAGTTACTACCTGGTATTCTTTTCCGAGTACAGTTTGCAATAAAAAACGTATTGCCTTGCTGTCGTCAATTGCGAGTATTAAATTTTTCATTTACAGAAAAAATTTAGTGTTGAAAAAATCGCAATTTTTCAAAAGGCTTATGCTTGGACGATAATTTCTGGCTTACAGAGGTATTGGGAACTCATATATCTGAACAGGCGCAGAGCCGTACTTCAAAAGGTATGGCTTTAAGGATGGTATGTGGATTAACTGATCGGTCGATCAGTAGTGGGGAATTTCAATGGATTCGTGGTAGTGAGTATAAGCTTGTTCAATTGGCATTAGCATCATTAGCTTGCTCTCCAAAGGATAGTGAACCAGAGAGGGAGGTTACAATTCGGAGGTAAAAGTAATAACTAAAATCAATAAACCAAGCATCAACTATTAATATATTCTATTCGCCAGCAAAAATCAATATTTCCCTTTACATGAAAAATACCCTTTTGGTGGTATTCTTTGATTTGATTTAAATCAAGCGTGAGATTGGCTTCTGGCGGCCTTTTCCCACAAAACCGTCTGTTTATTACGGATAAAACGATTGAATCCGATAAACACAGAAATATTCATGAAAAGGAAATAAAAGGGAACATACACTGCTTTCAGTCTGATGTTTCTGGAAGCAAAGATCCACCCTGTAATCCCTGTGACGTAGAACGCCCCTTGCAAAATCAATACCAGGGTAAAAAAGGGCGAAGGATCCCAGACAACTATAAGCAGGTTACTGACCAAAAGCGTGATCAGGGCTACAGGACAGAGGGTCCAGCGCAAAATCCGGTGTGAAATGAACTGGAAGGAAACTATGGGGAATTTAAACACATTGAACAATTCTTTCAACAGCACCATGGCCTGAAAGGCACCGGCACAGATCCTCACTTTCCTTTTCATCTCCTCTTTAATGGAAGCCGAAGGCGCTTCCGCTGCGTAGGCATCCGGCTCATATCTTACCACATACCCGTTCACACAAAGCTTCAGGGATTGCACGAAGTCCTCGATGATAGTGCCCTCAGGAGCGGATTCAAACAGTTCGCGACGTACTGAAAACAGCTCTCCGGCCGCGCCCACCGTGGTATACAGGTCGGAGTCCAGCTTCTTTAAAAAACCTTCATACTTCCAGTACAGACCTTCGCCGGCAGCCGCAGCCGCGTCTGCGGTATTCTGCCAGATGCGCTTTTCCCCGGCTACTCCTCCCACTTTGGGATCAGCATAATGACGTACTATATTACGTACACAATCCCGGTTGAGCAGGGTATTGGCATCGCAGAAGATCACAACCGGGGCTTCCACCTGACGGATGGCCCGGTTCATGGCAGCCACTTTTCCTCTTCGCTCAGGCTGGTGCAACAAGAGGATATTATTATGATTTCGTATAATATCCGGCGTTAGATCATTGGATCCGTCAGTGATGAAAACCAGGTCCAGCTTATGTTTCGGGTAATCTAACTCAAACGAGTTAGCGATTTTCTGTTCAATGAAGTCCTGCTCATTATAAGCAGCCACTATCAGGGCTACCCTGGGCAGGGACTCCTCATCCTGGTATAATGGAGCGGGCTTTTTCCAAAGATTTTTGATGCGGACCAGTATCCACACCAAAATGCCGTAGCCCACATAGCTATAAAAAATAAGGCCGAGACTGAACCAGAAAATAAAATTGATAATTGTCAGGATCATAGTTTAGAAGGGCCTTCAAGTGATATGAATCGGTACTGAATGGATGCTTAGAGATGAATCTGTTCTGCAAAAAAAGCAATTATTTGATATAAATGAAAAAAATACCCTGAAGTGGTTATTGCGGGTAACCGTCCCGTTAATTAATTTCGCACTTTAGAAATTTATATTACTTTTGGACTTACTACGAAAGTATCTCTTCCAGATATCCCTCGGATTACCTTGCTTGTGATTACCTCATTATTCTGCGAGAAAACCACCACAATATCTTTCTCCAATATGCCTTCTGGTCTTTTTAGCGAAGTCCCGGAATACATATCCTCATTGTCAAACCGCATTTCCAGCAATTTCGATTAACGTTTTCAAATAACGCTTCAACTGCTTTTTTATGAAGAAAGCTTTACTTCTCTCCACAATGAGTGCATTGTTATGTATTGCAGTGTCTCAGGCGCAGAATGTGTTCGACCCTGCTGATGGCCAGGTCCGCTGGAACTCTTCCAGCACGCTTGGTACAGCAACCAACCCAAACCCCAATATTGAGGGTTTGCAGAAATGGGTGAGTGTTTCCACTGCCGGTGTATCCACTGGAAGCGGCAGCTTCACCAACTCTGCTTACAAAGCCTATTTTATCAATGTCGGCGGAGCAAATGGCTCCAAAATGTGTTTCCGCCTGAAGTTCCCTACCAGCTATACCAACCCGGACAGCGCTTCCAAAAAATACCCACTTATGGTATTTTTCCATGGTGCCGGTGAGCCAGGTTGCCCTTCAAACGGTGGCATTTACAACAACGAAAAGCAGTTGCTGCATGGCGGTAAAGCCTTTCTGGACAGAGTGAACAGCGGCCAGTTCGATGGCTTCCTGCTCTATCCACAGCTACTGGCCGGAAGCAATTGTGCTTCTGACTGGGGTACCGCTCCCTACACTCCCTGGTACGACCTGATCATCCGTGTGATCGACTCGCTGGCCAAATATGCCCGCGCTGATATCGACAGGGTGATTTCCACCGGTCTCTCAAACGGTGGCGCCGCTACCTGGTCTTTCGCAATCGCGTATCCAACACGGGTTGCCAAAGTAGCGCCATCTGCCGCCGGTAACGGTAACCAGAACTGGCCTAATTTCATTCATATCCCCACATGGGTGGCAACTGGTGATAAAGACACCAACCCCAATATCGGGTATGCCACTTCTTCTTATAATATCGTAAAGAACAATGGTGGTGATATCATCTGGACCCGCTTCCCCAATCTCGGTCACTCCGTATGGAATGAACATTGGGGACAGCCTGGTTTCACACCCTGGATGAACGACCTGCACAAGGCTAACCCCCTCGTATTCTTCCAGCGATCGGATTTCTGTCCGGACTCGGTGATCAATACCAAGATCGGCATCACGCCGGGTTTTGCCGCTTACGAATGGCAGAAAGACAATAACCTGATCGCAAAACGCGAGAACAATGTCAATACCGTTGTAGACGGTTCTTCCATCATTTCATATGAAGGCAACAATATCACTGTAAAATCTTATGGTGTTTATAAAGTCCGTTTCAAAAGAACTGCAAACGGCCCCTGGTCTGAATGGAGCCCCAAACCTGCAGTGATTGCCCCTAAACCCGTTACCCAGACTCCCAATGCTACCGTTGTTGGACTGAAGAGTATTGTACTCCCTGCTCCCGACGCCAGCACTACAGTTACCCTTCAGCAACCTGAAGGTTATTATGGATACCAGTGGTACAACGCTGCCAATAACCAGCAGATCGGTACAGACCGCACCATCGATGTTGGCCCTGGTTCCTATTATGCAAGAGTGGTAGAGCAATTCGGTTGCGGAACCAATCCTTCTCCCAACTTCATTGTGATCCCTGCAAGCGGCAGCCCCAAACCTGACCCTGCAAAGAATCTCACAGCAGTGGCTACTTCACTCACCAGTATTCAGCTCGACTGGAGTGAGAACCCCAATGCCGGTCAGAACGAGACCAACTATGAGATCTACAGAAGCCTGACCCAGAGCGGACCTTACACCCTGCTGTTCAAAACGGCCCCGGATGTATTGTCGTACCTCGACCAGAATCTGAAATCAAATACCACTTATTATTATATCGTTCGTGCAGTAAGCGCATTTGGTGCAGCCGCCAATTCAAATGAAGCAAGTGTGGCCACAGAGTTGGATAATATTCCTCCTACTGCGCCTTCTGCATTTACCGTGCAGTCCACTGCTACCAACTATGCTTACCTGAAATGGAATGCCTCTTCAGATAACGTAGGTGTTACCAGGTATGAGATCTTCCTGAATGGTGTGAAAACTTTCACTACCACCAAAACCACTTTCACTGTCTCCAACCTGGATAGCAACGTTACCTATACTTTCTATGTGAAAGCATACGACGCTGCCGGTAACGTATCAGCGCCGAGCAACCAGGTAACTGCTTCCACTTCATTTACCGCAAACGGACTGAACTATAAATATTATGAAGCAACCGGCTGGAGCACTCTGCCGAACTTCAATTCTCTGACTCCTGTGAAAACAGGTTTCGTATCAACTTCTCCTGTACTGGATATGACTTTGGTTCGTAACAGCGGCAGAACAGATAATTACGGTATCCTGTACGAAGGTTATATCAAGGTACCAACATCAGCTACCTATACTTTCAAGCTCACTGCCAACGATGGCGCCAATCTTTATGTAGGCAGCCCGTACGGAACACCGGAGATCATCAACAACGATGGTAGCCGTAACAGTGCAGCATCAAAGGAAGGTTCTATCTACCTTGCTGCAGGTGTACATCCGATTGCCATTGCATATTTCCATAACACAGGTAGCGGCGAAACAGTGGCCCTCACCTGGAGGAACAATGCCGGCCTGTCTGAGCAGACTGTACCACTTTCTGCTTACTTCAGAAGCTATGCAGTTTCAGGAACAGCACCCAATGCCCCTTCCAACCTGCAGGCCAATGGTATTGCACATAACAAGATGCAGCTTACCTGGAATGACAACAGTAATAATGAATCCGGATTTGAGCTGGTGCGCTCTGCATCACTCAACGGAACATATGTGCCTGTAGCTACAGTGGCCGGAACTTCTTATGTTGATTCCAACCTCACGGCCAATACCATCTATTATTATAAGGTAAGAGCAGTGGGAACAGGCGGTGAATCTGCATTCACCAGCAACTTTACAGAAGCCAACTGGAAACTGAATGGAGATGGTTCCAATGCTTCCGGCGGTACTACACGTACCCTCGCATTCAATGGTACCACTACTTATAATACTACGGAGAAAAAAGAAGGTACAAGTTCACTGAACTTCAACGGTTCCAATAACTACGCTACTGTGAACAACAGTGCATCCGGTTCATTCCCCAGCGATGGTGGATACTCCACCCGCACCGTTGCCATGTGGATCAGGCCTACCAGCCTCAGCAACAGCAAAGTGATCTTCGACTTTGGGAATGCTACCAATGGTATTGCTGCCCGTTTCAATGGAACAGCCATTCAATATGCTGTTGCCAGCAATAGTACCAGGGCAATCGGTTCACTCTCCAACTATGCCAGCAATCCAAACTGGCTTGGTGTGAACAACTGGAACCATATTGCAGTGGTATATGGTAATGGCTCCGTTCGCCTCTTCCTGAATGGAGTGGATGTAAGTAACGTAGCTACCAGCTTCACAAGTGTTGCGGCTTCTGCAAGCAATGCGGCGAGGATTGGTTATTCCGGTGGTTCAAACGGTGATGTTGCTTACAATGTACTGGGAGGCAGCGGCGATTATTTTGTAGGTCAGATGGATAATATTTTTGTTGTGAACTCAGCCATGGTGGCCAACGAGATCGTGGCCCTGAGAGACAATACCTACAATCCTTCATGGGATACCACCAAACTGGCTCCATCAGCTCCTGCCGCTCCGAACGGACTGGCTACTGAACTGCTGCCTGGTAATAACGTGAAGCTTACCTGGAACGATCAGTCTTCTGATGAAACAGGATTTGAACTCTGGCGCTCACTGGGTAACACCAATAACTTCCGTCTGGTTGCCAACGTGGCCGGCGGAGCAGGTGCTACCAAAACATATACTGATTCTTCCCTCTTCGCCAACGTAACTTATTACTACAGGGTGCGTGCGAAAGGTGAAGTAGCGTCTTCTGCTTACAGCAACAATGCCAGTGCCACTACAGTGAACTCGGTTCCTGTGCTGGAAAATACCATGGACTTCACCATGACCTATGGCACTACCTATAAACTGAGACTGAAAGCAACCGATACCGATGGAGACCCGCTGGTGTTCACTGCTGATCCGATGCCTTACTTCGGTCAGATCGTGAACCTGAGCAATGGCGTGGCCGACTTCGTGTTCACTCCGTCAATGTTCGATCAGGGTGCATACACCATTCGTGTCATTGTATCTGATGGCTTCAACGGCTTTGATACCTGTGCCTTTACCATGCTGGTGAATGCCAACAGCCTGCCTGAGATCTCGCCCATCAATAATGTAACCATGAACGAAGGCGCACTGCCTGTAAACCTGCACCTGGTAGCCAATGATGCTGAAGGAAATGATAACCTGCAGTGGTACAGCAACAACCTGCCTTCTTTTGCAACACTGGTTGACAGTGGTAATGGCCGCGGTTCTCTGAAACTGGCGCCAAGCTACAATGCATCCGGTACTTATACCATCACTGTGATCTCTGATGACAGCTATGGTGCATGGAGCAGCAAAGACATTGTTGTTACCGTTAATGAAAAGGATCCTAACGATAAGATCCAGATCAATATGGTGAACTATAATGGTTTTGTTACACTGTGGAATGATGTTGACGTGAAGACCAACCTCTTCAATGTGGGCAGCCTGCGCAATATCAAGAACCAGGTGACCACTGTTGGTATCCAGCGCATGAACACCAACCTCAACAACAGGAACGGTGGTGATGGTTATATCACCGGAAATAATACCGGTTTATTCCCTGACAACGTAATGAGGGATTACCTCGGATGGGGTGGAGCTGATGGTGACGATACCCTGAGGCTGCGTGTGTATGGCCTGGATGTGAGCAGGAAGTACAACTTCGTGTTCTTCGCCAGCAACACCTGCCCATGGTGCCAGTTCTCTCCAACAAGCACTACTACCTATAAAATAGGTAATGAATCTGCACAGATTCAGTTCTGGAATAACCAGAACCAGACCGATACTATCTATCAGATCCAACCGAGCCCAACAGGTGAAGTGGTGATCACCATGATCGGTGACCCTGCAACCAACCTGGGCGGATACCTCAATGCACTGGTAGTGGAAGCTGCCTTCGATGACGGCACTACACCTGCCAAACCACTGGATATTACAGCTGAGGATATCGCCAATACCGGTGTGAAGCTCACCTGGACTGACAAATCTTACAATGAGCAAACGTATAAAGTATACCGGGCTACAGTGAAAGCAGGACCTTACTCCCTGCTGAACCCCAACGCCAACAACGTTGACAGTACACAGTATACAGATCTCACCACGTTGCCATATGCCAACTACTATTATTATGTGGTAGGAGCCAACAAATATGGCAACGGTACAACCAGTGATACCATCCATATTGCTACTGCCAACAACAAACCTGTGATTGCAGGTCTTGAAGATATCTTCTCTAAAACTGATGCAGTTGTGAATGAAGACTTCACTGTAACGGATAACGCGGGCGATGTGGTAACGGTAACTGTGGTGAACAAACCAGGATTCATCAACCTGCTCCATATGGGTGGTAACAATTACCGCCTGGCAGCCAGCCCAACTGCTGATAATATCGGCTTCACTTCCCTCACTATCCGTGCGGAAGATGATAAGGGTGGTGTGAGCACACAATCCATCAATATTGGTGTGGCTGATAAGAACACCAGGTCATACTTCATCAACTTTGGTATGACACAGATCCCTGCTCCTGCTCCATGGACAAATATGACGGGATGGGGTAACCCTGGTATGGACAGGCAGAACCTGCGTGATGAGAACAATGTTCAGTCTGATATCGATATCACGATCGTAGACGGATGGGGTGATGTGAACCGTAATGGTCACAGAACCGGAAACAATACCGGTATCTTCCCGGATTCAGTACTGGCCAGCGGTATCGTTGACGCAGGTGCTACTTCCAAGAACATCAGGCTCTCCGGACTGGATGTGACCAAACGCTACAACGTAGTGATCGTGGGCAGCATCAACGAAGGAACAGATGTTACCAACAGGTGGGTGGCTACAGGCGCCAATACTGTAAGCGATACTATCCAGTGCCGCTACAATACCAACCTGTCTGCCAACCTGAACGGCATTACGCCTAACGCTTCCGGAGAGATCATGCTTACTGTGAACAAACTCTCGGGTGCTCAGTACATTCTGCTGAACGGAATCCAGATCGAAGAATTCTCTTCTTCACTGCCACCGATGGGACCAACCAACCTGTATGTTGAACCTACCAGCCGCACTTCAGTTGCGCTCAGCTGGTCAGACAGATTGAACAATGAAAACTCAGGAGACGGATATGAACTGCAACGTTCTACTGACTCCCTGTTCAGCTCGGTGACCACTACTTCACTGCCTGGTAATACAACTACCCGCACAGTGACCGGTCTGACACCGAACACCAAATACTGGTTCCGCGTAAGAGCGAAA
Organism: Pseudobacter sp.; assembly: GCF_051955275.1. Lineage (NCBI taxonomy): Bacteria > Pseudomonadati > Bacteroidota > Chitinophagia > Chitinophagales > Chitinophagaceae > Pseudobacter > Pseudobacter sp. Next base: position 81,525 of record NZ_JBQCGW010000220.1, read on the forward strand.
GTTGGATCAACCTTCACCGATTTCAGTAACCGTGTGAAGACCATTACACCTCAATCACAGGTGTTCTTCAACCTGAACTTCTCTACGCCTGATGCAGCCTTCCCATGGAACAATGCTTCAGAATCACCAAGCCTGCCGATCGACTTCAATAACCTGAAGAATACAGCAGGTCAGCCAAGCGGTATCACCATCTCCATCGTAACACCATTCAATGGTGAGAACGTAGGTGGTGTGGTTACCGGCAATAACTCAGGTATTGTTCCTGATGCAGTACTGCAAAGCTGTTACTGGCTTGATAATACACAGATCAGCACTATGAAGGTGAGCGGCCTGAACCAGAACAAGCGTTACCGTTTCGGCTTCATCGGAAGCATGGGGGATGTGGTTTGGTTCTATGGTAACTACACCGCTACCTATACCATCAACGGCAGATCGGCCTACCTCAACTCATGGCTGAACAGGACCAAGATCGCCTATATCGGTGATGTTCAACCTGATGCGAATGGCGAAGTGACTATCGACTTCTCTACTACCAGCGAAGGAAACTGGGGCTTCAACTCCGGTCTGATCGTGGAAGCTTATGATGATGTGAACGGTGGTGCAGTGCCTAACATGGTGCTTCCTGGCAGCGGTGCCGGAGAGCAGGTGAATACCCTGGTACCTGAAAACCTCCAGGAACCTGTGGCCAGTAACCCGCAACAACTGGAAAAGCTTACAATAAGAGCCTATCCGAATCCGTTCAATGACTTTATCAGTCTTGATTTCCATAATGCAGCTGCTTCTGATGATGTGAGAGTGGATATGTATGACCTCAGCGGCAGACTGGTATACAGGCGCGCTTATGGCAAACTGCCTGCAGGACTGAATACCCTTCGTATCAATACCAACGAAGGAACGCTGGGAAGTGGTGTTTACATGCTCACCCTGGTGGTGAACGGTAAACCTGTATCTGCAGCTAAAATGTTAAGAACCGAAAAGAAATAGTAGTTTCCTCAAGAAGAACAGGGTATCAGGAAGAAAGTGATACCTTGTTCTTCTTTCTTTGCTTGTTCATGGATCGCAGCGTACCTTTTTCACTGAAACACACAAAATGGTTATTTCATGGATTTGATGTATTTATGGCATTCACTGCTACGCAAGAAGTGGATCATCGCTTTTTGCACCTTTATAGGACTTTTGGCAGGGTTTGCATTCACGCTCACTTTAAAGAAATCATACCTGTCCTTCGCCCAGTATTCTACCGGGTTCACCATGGAACAAAAAGTGCGTATCAAGGATGATGCGAGCTTCAATATCTACGAGATCGATCTGCGCTTCAACAACGTGATCGAAACTTTCAGATCTCCCAAGGTGATGGGAATGCTCTCTTATAAATTATTGCTGCACGACCTGGAAGATGCCAACCCTTTCCGTATACTCACGGATGAACAGAAATCACAGGATGTATACAAAGCGGCAAACCTCGAGAATACCAAGTCCATCCTTCGCGGCAAAGTGGCCGATATGAGCCTCATTTCCCCTTACGATCCCGAAGAGAAAAAGATCTATGACCTCATTCAGCTGTACGGGTATAACGATAAGGCCCTCAGCGACAAGATCGTCTTCTCCCGCGTTGAGCGCACTGACTTCATCAACATTGCATACACTTCAGAGAACCCCTTGCTTTCCGCTTATGTAGTGAATACCATCGGCGAGCAGTTCATCAGGTTCTTCAATAATATTTATGGTACCCGCGCCCAGGAATCAACAGCCAAGCTGGATAGCCTGACCGCTACCAAGAAGCGCGAAGTGGATGACCTTACTGCCAAGCTCAAGGATTTCCGTCAGAAGATCGGTACCCCCAATGTGGCGGACCGCGCCTCTGCCGCCATGAGCGTAGTGCAGGAACTTACTTCCAATTACCAGCAGGAAATGGCCAAGCTCAATAATCTCCGTGGTGAGCTGGATGCAGTTGACGAACAATTGACACGCCTTTCCCAGAATGCCGGATCAACTTCATTACCGGCTAATAACAATGGCGAATTTCTCAGGCTGAAACGAGAGAATGAAAACCTGGAAATCCAGAAGTCAGGTAAAACAGAAGATGAACAGAAGGACCTGCAGAATAAGATAGATGCCAATATGCGCAAGATGCAGTCCATTGCACCTGTTTCCGGCGGCATCCGTGAACGTGCAGCTGAAAAGTCCACATTGCGTTCTGCGGAGCTGATCGATAAAAAGATTGAACTGCAGCAAAAGATAGTGGCCGCCGAGCGTAACGTTAAATTATTCGGGCTTCAGAAAGATAAATACGAGAACATGGCTTCCACCGGTGGCGGTGAGCAGGTGATCCTCAATTCAAGAGAAGAAGAGCTCCGCATCGCATCCCAGGAATATGAAGCGTTCAAGAAAAGTCTGCAGGCCTCACTCGACCTGGATGTTAATCCTGAGAACAACTTCAAGCAAACCATGGTGGGCCAGCCTGCATACCGTGCCGAGCCTGCACGCCGCAGCATCATCATGGGTATGAGCGGCATTCTCATGTTCTTCCTCTCAGCTATCGTGTTGCTGGGACTGGAGTTTCTCGACAGCTCATTCAAAACTCCTTCCATCTTCTCACGTATCTCCAAACTTAAACTGCTGAGCTCGCTCAACAGGATCGATCTGAAGAAGAAAGCATTGAAAGAT
>NZ_JBQCGW010000221.1:0-12578 GCF_051955275.1 Pseudobacter sp.
AAAGATCTCCGCACAGAAACTGGCCGACGGCTTCAATCCGTTTTACGCCATCATGCCACAGTGGTTCGTGATCCCAGGCATCATCATCGCCACGGCAGCAGCCATCATTGCCAGTCAGGCGCTGATCAGCGGCAGCTTCACCCTCATCAGTGAAGCCATGCGACTGAACCAGTGGCCCAAGATGCGGATCAACTATCCAACTGAAGAAAGAGGACAATTATACATTCCCGGTATCAACACCCTTCTTTTCCTGGGTTGCTGCGGCATCACCCTCTACTTCCAGAAATCATCCAGGATGGAAGCGGCTTACGGACTGGCAATCACCATGTGTATGATCGCCACCACCATCCTGTTTGCCAATTATATGGTGAGCCGGCGGGTCAGGCCTGTATTCATCTATCTGTTCCTCATCGTTTACCTCAGCATAGAGCTCAGTTTCCTTTCCGCCAACCTGGATAAATTCCCGCATGGCGGTTATGTGACCCTGGTAGTAGGCGGAGCCCTCTTTGCCGTAATGTATATCTGGTACCGCGCGCGCAAGATCAAGAACCGCTATGTGGAGTTTGTAAGGCTGGAACATTATATCCCGCAGATCCAGGAGCTCAGCAACGACAAGACAGTTCCCAAGTACGCTACCCACCTGGTGTACCTCACCAGCGCCAATAACCCGAAGGAGATAGAGCATAAGATCATTTACTCCATCCTGAACAAAAAACCAAAGCGTGCAGATATCTACTGGTTCGTGCATGTTGACACGCTGGATGATCCTTATACCTGCGAGTATTCCGTGGACCATATCATTCCCAATGATATCATCCGCGTGGAATTCAGGCTGGGATTCAGGATCGAACCCAAGATCAACCTCATGTTCCGGAAAGTGGTGGCAGACCTGGTGGCTAATAAAGAAGTGAATATCACCAGCCGTTACGAAAGTCTTGAGCGGAACAATGTGGTGGGTGATTTCCAGTTTATAGTGATGGAAAAATTCCTCAGCCAGGATATCGAACTGCCGATCACAGAGCGAATGATCATGAAGCTTTACTTCTGGATCAAAGAATGGAGCCTGTCTGAAGAACGCGGCTTCGGTCTTGATGTGAGCAATGTAACGGTGGAGAAGTTCCCGCTGATCGTAGCGCCGGTGACCAATCTCAATCTGAAGCGCATACATAATGAAGATGACGGCTATTAATTTCGCATCGCCCGGTCGCTCGCGTCCCCGAGTATTTAGTCAGTCCCTTTTTTGTATCTTACAGGAAACTGACTGTAATTGCCCACATTCGTCTGGTATATCATCATCGGTATCGCGGCACTCAGCATCATTGCCTATTTCATTCAGGAGAAACTGATCTTCAAACCGGAAAGACTACCGGCAGATTTCCAATTCAAATACGATGTCCCTTTCCGGGAGCTCTTCTTCGATATTGCGCCCGGTGTACGCATCAACGGACTGCATTTCTATCGTAAAGATTCCAAAGGACTGATCCTTTATTTCCATGGTAATACACGCAGCATCAAAGGCTGGGCGAAATATGCAAGAGATTTCTACCGCTACGATTATGATGTGGTGATGGTGGATTACCGGGGCTTCGGTAAAAGCACCGGCAAGCGGAGCGAAAGAGAGATGCTGTCCGACATGCAGTTTGTGTACGACACTTTGAAAAAGCAATGCACGGAAGATCATCTCATCTTATATGGACGCAGCATCGGAAGCGGCTTTGCCACGAAGATCGCTTCAGATAATAATCCCCGCTACCTGATACTGGACAGCCCTTATTACAGCTTCAAAAAAGTGATCCAGCGTTTTCTGCCCATCCTCCCTGTTCGTTTTGTACTACGTTACCATCTGCGTACGGATCTCTGGATCCGCAAAGTAAAATGCCATACTTATATTATCCATGGCACCCGGGACCTGCTTATTCCTATCCGCCACAGCGAACAATTGCAGCACCTGAACCCTGCCGGCATCACGCTGATCAGGATCCATGGCGGTGGCCATAATAACCTTACTGTATTTCCCGAATACCATAATTTTATCAGGGATATCCTCAAGGATTAAAGTTGCCTTCCTAACTTGCAGCCCGGTATGAACAGAAAAAAGATCATCAGGTGGGTGAAAATAATACTGATAGTGTATGCCATTATCGGTATCGCAATTTATAGTTTGCAGGATTATTTCATGTTCAGACCTGTGGTGGTTGACAAATCCCATAAGTACGAATTCGATATTCCCTACCGCGAGGTGAACCTGCCCTACTCTTCTGATGTGAACATCAACGTGATCCAGTTCACTACTACCGATTCCGTTCCCAAAGGGGTGGTGCTGTATTTCCATGGTAACAGGAAGAATATTTCCTGGTACGCGAAGAATGCGCCCCAGTTCACCCGCAACGGTTATGAAGTGTGGATGCTGGATTATCCTGGTTTCGGAAAAAGCACGGGAACACTTTCAGAGCAGAAACTCTACGACTGGTCATTACTGTTATACAAGCTGGCGCGCGCCAGGTACAAACCAGACAGCATTCTGTTGTATGGCAAGAGCATGGGTTCCGGTATTGCGGCGCAGTTGGGTGCCATCCGCGATTGCCGCAGGCTTATCCTGGAAACACCATACTACAGTTTCCCAAGCATCCTCGGTTCCAGGCTGCCCATGTACCCGATGGACCGGATGATCAAATACAAGATCCCCACCTGGGAGTACCTGCAACAGGTAACGGCTCCCGTGAGCATATTTCATGGCACATCGGATGGCGTGATCCCTTACAGGAATGCAGCCAGACTGAAGCCTTACCTTAAGCAGGGAGATGAATTCATTACGGTGGAAGACGGCAGCCATAACGACTTACCTTCTTTCCCTGTTTATGTGCAGAAAATGGATTCTTTGTTGAAGCGATAATTAAACCGGAACAATTTTCAGGCTTTTGTTCTTGCGTACCTTCTCAGGAACAGCTGTGATGATAGCGTCTTTCAGCACTTCTATCAATCTTTTCTTCACAAAGTCCCGGTGCACCACCACGCTTACTTCCCGCATGGGCGCAGGCTTTTTGAAGTGACGGACCAGCTGCATCTTTTTGGCGTCCATATCCATGGTGGTGAGTTCAGGCAGGATGGTAATGCCATCGTTCAGTTCCACCATGCGTCTCAGGGTCTCGATGCTTCCTGCTTCATATTCAAACTGGTTCCCGGTTTCCGTGGCTTTACGCAGTTCGCAGAGGTTCACGATCTGGGAACGGAAACAATGTCCTTCTTCCATCAACCAGAGTTTGTTGGGATCGATGTCCTGCGGCAGCACATAGGTTTTCTTGTAAGCCGCATTTTTAGGCGACACATAAGCGAGGAACTCTTCGTAAAACAGCACATGCTCCTTGATGCCTTTTTCCTGCAGGGGCGTTACCAGGATACCCGTATCGATGCGGCCTTCCCGGAGGCGGTTGATGATGTATTCCGTCCGCATTTCCTGCACTATCAGTTTAACATGCGGGTATTTTTTATTGAAGGCAGGTACAAAGAGTGGCAGCAGATAGGGAGCCAGGGTTGGAATGATACCGATGCGCAGCTCTCCTGTAAGGATACCACGTTTATGCTGTACAATTTCATTGATGAGATTTCTTTCAGAGAGCACTTTACGTGCCTGTTCGATGATCTCCATCCCGGCTTCTGTAGGTACTACAGGTTGTTTACTTCTGTCGAAGATCTTGATCCCCATTTCTTCTTCCAGCTTCTGGATCTGCATGCTGAGAGTGGGTTGCGTAACAAAGCAATGATCCGCGGCCAGGGCAAAATGCCGGAAAGTATCCACTGCCACGATGTATTCAAGCTGCACGAAGGTCATACCGGAGATAGATTTTAACTATGAGTATATAAAATAAATCGATCTTAATTATCGCCAAAATTATTAACTTTTACAATATTGAAGTCAACCAATTCCGAATCCCTGATCCGTTCAGGCCCGATTAAGCGCTGATATTAGAAAAGGTCGTTTCCCTGGGGAACGGCCTTTCTGTTATATACCCACCTTATTTTTTCAGGTCACTGCTGTATGGATCTTCATACCTGAAAGCTCCGTGTAAACCGAAAACTATTCTTCCAGCGTCACCTTTGTATTACCCACTTTTAACTTATACCCCACTCCCACTTTCAACGCATAATTCTCCTTTCCATGACTTACCGGAAAACCAAAACAAATGGGGTAATCAGCGTCCTTCACTATTTCATGAATGATCTCCTCCACAGTTTTGCCGAAAGGCCTTTCCGTATCCTTCATATCTGTAAACCCGCCGATGATCAGGCCCGCCAGCTTTTCCAGTTGACCACTACGTTTCAGTTGATAGAACATCCTGTCGATACTATACAGATACTCTCCCACATCTTCTATGAACAGGATCCGGCCTTTTGTTTTTACCTGGGATGGAGTGCCTGTTACATTCGCCAGCAAAGCCAGGTTCCCACCAACCAGGTCTCCCACTGCCTCTCCTTTATTATTGAATACATGTGGCACCACATTGTATTTTGCTTTCTTACCTTCCAGCGCCTGCCGGAGCGACAATACATATTCTCCTTTGTAACCTTCATCATTGAAAGCGGCTGCCATTGGCGCATGCAAAGTGGCGATCTTATAATTAGCATAAATATGCGAATGCAGTACTGTGATATCACTGAACCCGATGATCCATTTCGGTTTCTTTTTGAAAGCCTTGAAACTGATCTGATCGATGATCCTGCCTACACCATAACCTCCTCTTCCGAAAAGAATGGCATTGACAGATTCATCATCCAGCATGGATTGAAGATCTTCGAGACGTTCGGCATCCGTGCCGGAGAAATAGGTATCGGAAGCGCTCCCCAGTGTTTTGCCAACCTTTACCTTATATCCCCACTCCTGCAACACATCAATGCAGGTCTGTGCTTTTTCCATTGCCATATAACCGGCAGGACAAACAATGCCGATGGTATCTCCCGGTTTCAGGTATTGCGGAATTTTAATCATTTTTTGATGGTTGATTTGGATGAAGGTAGAAGTTTATAAGGTTTGTTCCACAATTCCTGGCTGAATGTGAACCTGTTCCCTAGCTTCCTGATGAATTCTTTGGAGAATCCACGACGGTAATGAAGAATATCAGAAATAAGGCTCTTACTCACCTCAAGTTCCTTAGCGAGGTCAGCAGCTTTCATATTATTCATATCCATCACAAATTTCAGGTTCTGCACGGGATCAAATTTTTCTTCATCGGGATCCTGTTCTTTATCATAGGTTTCTATAAGGAGTGTGAGCAGATCGATGGTATCCAATACATCTTCGGTTGGCTCTTTGATATCAGTGAGCTTTTCGAAAAAATTGCAGTATTCAAAATACTGCTTCTCAGAACTGATGATCTTGTATGGCAACTCTTCTTTATTATTCCTATCTTATTTCATTCAGCCAAACTCCTTCTGCACTCACTGTCAGTTCATGCATCACTCCGCATTTCAACGCATAATTATTCCGCTGATGTCCCACCGGGAAATTGAAACATACCGGGTAGGTAAACTCCTTCACTTTCTCCATCACAATATCTATCACCGTTTTCCCGAATTCTTCCCCCGGATCGTCTGGCTTCACCTTAAAACCTCCTATCACCAGCCCCGCCAGTCCGGATAGCTTCCCGGAACGCTTCAGGTTCCAGAACATCCGGTCGATGCTGTACAGGTATTCCCCGGTATCCTCCACAAACAGGATCTTCCCTTCTGTATTGATCTCTGCATTACTGCCGGCGAGGCTTTCAATGGTCTTGAGATTGCCGCCGACCAGCAAGCCTTCCGTCCGGCCCGTACGGTTGAAACCCGATGGCGGTGTTGAATAGGCGGTCTTTTCCCCTTCCAGTGCACGGCGTATGCTGAGGATGGTATCCTGCTGCATGGGCTCAGCCTTGTTCCAGTCGTCCGGGAAACTGTTGCACATTTTGGAATGGATGCTTGCCACCGGGTGGTTCACGCTGAGGTAACAGTGCATTACCGTTATATCGCTGAAGCCGATGATCCATTTAGGATGTTTCATGAAACCGGAAAAGTCCAGTTTATCGATGATCCGTACCATTCCATATCCTCCCCTGGCGCACATGATGGCTTTGATGGAATGATCATCCAGCAGTTCCTGGAAGTCCGCCTGACGGTCAGCATCGCTACCTCCAAAGGTGAAATCCCGCAGTCCTACCGTTCTTCCCGGCCTCACTTTATAACCCCAGCTTTCCATTTGCTGGATGGCCGGTTTGATGGATTCCAGGGTGATAAAACCCGCCGGGCAGGTGATACCGATAGTATCTCCGGGTTTCAGGTATGGAGGAATAACAGGTTTTGCAATTGAGGAACCAGCCCGTCCGGGAGCTGAGGCCGGAGCGCCCATTCCTGGTATCACCGGCAGGCTCACACCGGCAAAGGCCAGGGAACGAAGGAAATGTTTACGGTTCATCCGCTAAAGTTATCAAATCCGCGCATTTTGACGTTGCCCCCATTTACGGTATTTTTGCCACTTATCTGATGGTGTCAGATCTAAAGACTAAACATACAAATGACAGATTTTAAACGATATCTAGTTACGGCAGCATTGCCCTATGCGAACGGACCCGTGCATATTGGCCACCTGGCAGGTTGCTACCTCCCTTCAGATATTTATGTGCGTTACAAACGCGCCCGAAAAACCGATATCAAATTCATCTGCGGCTCGGATGAGCATGGTGTGCCCATCAACCTCCGCGCCCGCAAAGAAGGCGTTACCCCGCAACAGGTGGTTGACAAGTATAATGCGCTGATCAAGGACAGCTTTGAACAAATGGGCATCTCCTTTGACATTTACAGCCGCACTTCCAATAAGATCCACCATGAAACTGCGCAGGCCTTCTTTAAAAAGCTCTATGATGAAAATCTTTTCGAAGAGAAGGAAACCGAGCAGTTCTTTGATGAAAAGGCCAACCTGTTCCTGGCCGACCGCTATATTGTAGGAACCTGTCCGGTTTGCGCCAATGAGAATGCTTACGGCGATCAGTGTGAAAGATGCGGTACCAGCCTCAGTCCCGAACAACTGATCAATCCCCGCAGTTCCCTCAGCGACGCTATTCCTGTAAAGAGAAAGACGAAACACTGGTACTTCCCGCTCCAGAACTATGAGCCCTGGCTGAAGGAATGGATCCTGGAAGGACATAAAGAATGGAAGAACAACGTATACGGTCAGTGTAAAAGCTGGATCGAGAACGGCCTGCAGCCCCGCGCCATGACCCGCGATTCTGACTGGGGTGTAAAAGTGCCCCTGCCTGATACCGACGGCAAAGTGCTTTACGTATGGTTTGATGCTCCTATCGGTTATATTTCCGCAACCAGGGAACTCACCGATAAATGGGAAGACTACTGGTGCAAAGAAGATTCAAGACTTATCCATTTTATAGGCAAGGATAATATCGTTTTCCATTGCATCATTTTCCCCAGCATGCTGAAAGCGCATGGCGGTTTTGTGGTGCCGGACAATGTTCCTGCCAATGAATTCCTCAATATTGAAGGAGAAAAAGTTTCCACTTCCCGCAACTGGGCTGTATGGATCGATGAATATATAAAGGATTTTCCCGGCCAGCAGGACCTGCTCCGCTACGTACTTTGCGCCAACTCTCCTGAAACCAAGGACAATGACTTCACCTGGAAGGATTTTGGCGACAGGGTGAACAATGAGCTGGTGGCTTCCTTTGGGAACTTCGAGAACAGGGCATTTGTGCTCATGCACAAACTCTGTGGCGGTAAAGTGCCGCCGCTGCATGCAGATGCCCTCACCAAAGAAGATGAGGATATGCTGGCTGAATTTGAGATCACCAAAGGCAAGGTGGAAGCGAACCTGGAGCAATTCAAGTTCCGGGATGCATTGGCAGAAGTGATCAAACTGAGCAGCAAAGGCAACCTCTATCTGCAGAACAAAGAACCCTGGAAAGTTGAAAAGAAACTGCAGGAAAATCCTGAATTGCAAAAAGTGATCGATAACTGTTTGCATATCTGCCTGCAACTGACAGCCAACCTGGCCATCCTGATCAATCCTTTCCTGCCATTCACGGCACAGAAGATGATCCACAAAATGAAAGTGGTGGACAAAATGCTGGAATGGGAAAATGCAGGCAAAACGAAGCTTCTGAGTGTAGGCTACTCGCTTCGCGCACCAGAACTTCTTTTCAATAAAATAGAAGAAGATGTGATCAGGGCGCAGGTAGAAAAGCTTCATGCCAATATGGTAAAGCCCGTTTCAACAACAGCTCCTGCTGCTGTCCCCACACCCACAGCCGCCACCGTCAAACCGGTTATCCAGTTCGATGACTTCGCAAAGATCGATCTCCGCACAGGTACCATCCTCTCCGCAGAAAAAGTGGCCAAGGCCGACAAACTGCTGAAACTGGAAGTGGACCTCGGATTCGAAAAGCGTACAATCGTATCCGGTATAGCCCTGCATTACCAACCCGAAGACATCATCGGTAAACAGGTAGTGATCGTAGCCAACCTGGCGCCGCGCAAGATGAAAGGCATCGAAAGCAACGGTATGATCCTGATGGCCGAAGACGCCGCAGGCAAACTGCATTTCGTAAAACCTGAAAATGTTGTAGACCCGGGCTCCGGCGTTAGCTGATCTTCGATTATAATCAGTAAATTACTGATGAATCGGAATCTGTTGCATGACCTTGATTAAGCTGGGAAAGAAATTCCTCAAAATAGCCGGGATAAGCATTGGCACCCTGGTGCTCCTGCTGGCCCTTTTCTACTGGTGGTTCATCCATCATGCGGAAAGGGCCATCAGCGAGGTCGTTTCCCTTCAGTCTAACGGCAAACTGCAGATGCAGATCGGAAAGATCCGTTACAACTACGGCAGAAAACTCACCCTGCAAAATGTTACGCTCTACACTTTAGAAGACTCCACCGATAAAGCAGGGTATAATTTCCAGATAAAGAAACTGGAGCTTTCTGTCAAATCCATAAGATCACTCATCTTCGATAAGCAACTGCTCATCGATTCCATCATGGTGCAGCAACCCCTCATCACTATCACCCAACAAAAGAAAAGTGAAGCCCGGCATATGTCCATTCCCGAAGAAATGGGAAAGATCTATGAAAGCATCGAGAAAGCCCTGAAAGTATTGGAGATAAGCCGCTTTCAGGTTGACGATGCACAGTTCACACTGATGGACAAAACACAACCCGACCTGCAGCCACTCACCATCTCCAGACTGCATTTTCATGTAGACAATTTCAAAGTAGACACTACCAAACATAAACAAAGAGATAAATTCCTTTTTTCAGATAATGTGGTGCTGCGTTCAGACCATCAATCCTTCATGTTGCCAGACGGCAAACACCATATCGCTTTCAAAGGATTCAGCATCAATATCCGCAACCGGAAAGTGGAAATGGACAGTTGCACCATCACTGCTTACCGGCATCACGGCACCATGCCCGTGTTCAATATGTTTGTAGATACGATGCTGCTCACCAACGTAGACTTCCTGGCGCTCTCCCGTCAGGGCCTGATCCGCGCAGATTCAGTATACCTCGTGAACAGTGATATTGAACTGAATATTCATGAAGACAGTATCGTTTCGCGCAAGCATAAGAAGAAACCATTGAACCTGCAGCATGCTCTCAGCGGCATTGCCAGTGATATGCAACTAGCCTATATCGGCGTGAAGAATTCCAGCGTGCAGGTAACTACTGAAAAAGACAACAAGACAAATACTTTCAGCAGCAGCAGGAATAATTTCGAACTGTACAAAGTTGTTGTTGACACAAGGGCTGAACATCCTATCACTATCGAGCAGTTCCTCATGGCCATCCGCAACTACGATGGTTATGGAAAAGACAGCGCCTACCGCTTGCAGTTCGACAGCATACGTTTTACCAACAATACTGTAAGACTCGATAATTTTTCCATCACCACGGCTCCCGGCGCCAATATCGATGCACAACGCAATTACCATATCCCGCTGTTTGAACTGAAAGGCCTCAGCTGGCAGGACCTGCTGTTCAACCGGCATATCGTTGCACAGGAAGCCGTACTGCACAGGCCCGTACTGCATTATGAAAAAATGCCGTACCACAGGACCGGGGATAAAAGATCCATCTACGAGCTGTTTACTGTATTGGACACACTGCTCAATCTCCGCCGCATCAGCATGATCGACGGATCACTCGATTTCAAACTCAACAGCAATACCCAAATCAAGGTCAGTCATGTAAATGGTTCCGTAAACACTGACCGGCTGCTGCAGGCCACTTCCTCCGGCTTTATTGAAAGCGCCGTGGAAAGCCTTGCATTCTCTAACGCCAGCATCACTACTCCCCACCTGCTCATCAACATGGACCGCGCCTACTTCGAAGGCGGAAGCCGGTCGCTGGTGATCAGAAAATTCAAACTCAACAGCAAGGAACATAATATCCAGCTCATCGCTGATGACCTTGCCTTGCAGGACCTGCTGCTGAACGACAGCAGCCACCTGCTGCGTATCGATCATATCAGCTGGAAAAAAGCCATCGCAAGGATCGAGTCGAAGAAATCGAAAGATTCTTCTTCAGCCCCCATGCCATTGAAACTATTTGTGAATGGCATCCAGCTGAACAACACAGACCTGCAATACAAATCAGGCGACAAACATATATCTGCATTCCTGACGCAGGCTTCCGCAGGAAGTATCATCAAGAATCCCGGAGAAACCCTGCAATTGAACCAGCTTCATGTGAAAGGCAGTAAAGCCAGTTATATTCAGCATAACACTGCCGTCAGGATCGAAGCATTTGATATTCATGAAGGATTGCCTTCCACTCTTACAGGTATCAATATTGATCATACGGAAAACAGAGACACAGTTTCTGTCAGGACTGCTTCCCTGCATCTCACTCCTTATATAGAACTGGCAGGCAAAGGCCAGTTAAGAATGGATGATATTGCGCTCAATGATCCTGCAATAAAGATCATCACCTATCCGCATACACATCACACTGCATCTCACAAAAAACAGGAATGGCCTGCCATGGAAGTGAATGCCCTCAGGATCATCAGGCCGGATATTTATTTTAAAGAAGTCAGGGACTCTGCATTGCTCGAATTCTATTGTCAATCCAGCAACGCCAGTGATGGGCTGCTGTTCACGCATATCCGCAGCGGTCATACTCCGCATAACCAGCTGACTGCCGCTACCGCTCATATCAGGACCAGCAATATCAGTTTCAGAGAAACCGGCAAAGACAGTGTGCTGCACCACGCCAGATCACTGAATGTTCAGTTGAAAGATCTCGCAGCCAGTAAAGCGTCTGCACTTTCGCTCACCACCGTTTTACTACAGGCCCAATTGCAGGGTTATGAAAATTATACCAGCACCAAAGGCAACAGGATGAAAGCAGACTCACTTTCCCTGGATAACCTTCATTTCAATACCGCCTGGCTCAAAGAACCAGAGCAGTTCTTCCGCCATAGCCCGATGATGTCCCTGCATCATTTCACCGGCTACCATATCAGCAAAACCAATCACTTCACCTGGCACAATCTGAGCTACCGCAACAAACAAAGAGAACTGAGCCTGGACTCATTCAGTTACACGCCTGTTGCCACCCGTGATGAATTCATTGCAGCTCATCCCTATCAGACAGATTATATCCAGGCGCGCACCGGCAAAGTACTGATCAAAAACATCGATCACCGTTTATACTTCAGTGATAGTACACTCAATATTCATTCTATCTTCATCCAGGATGCCGGTATCAATGTGTACCGGGATAAACGGCCGCCTTTCCAGCATGGTATCTACAAACCACTGCCAACAGGATTGATCAGAAAGATCCCGTTCCCGCTGAGTATCGATACCATCGGGATACAGAACCTGACTGCCCGCTATTCAGAACTCAGTGACAAAACCCTGAAGACCGGCTCGGTGCCCTTTACGCATATCAATGCCACACTCACTAATATAAAAAATACGGATCTCAGTTCTACAGACAGCATGAGACTGCGGGCATCCGCCATGCTGCTGGACTCCATCGGCATTGCACTAAGCATGGATGAAAGTTATACAGACAGCTTGCAGGGATTCAGCCTCAACGTGAATATGTCGCCCGCCCATCTTCCGGTCCTCAATCCCATCCTGGAACCACTGGCCAGCATCAGGGTGCGCCGGGGAAGGCTGGATACCATGATCATCCGTGCAGTAGGCAGGGACTATATTTCTCTCGGGGAAATGCAACTTTACTACCGGGGACTCAATATCCAGTTTCTCAAGAATGGAGTGGAGAACAAAAGCACCATGCTCACACGCTTTATTACCTGGGCCGCCAATCACCTGGTGCTTCGTCAGCATAATGGCCACAAAACCGGCTACATCTATTTCCCCCGCTTCCGCGACCGTTCAGTTTTCAATTACTGGGTGAAGATGACCCTCAGCGGCGCAGCCAGCAGTGTGGGTGTAAAGAAAAACCGCAAATACATCAGGCGCTACCACAAAGCCCTCAGAAGAAACGAGTTACCCCCCATCCCGCAATTCGAATAATATTTTCAACCTCCCGCTACCCCTATATCGAATTTTGTTTTATCTTCGGTT
>NZ_JBQCGW010000222.1:0-10135 GCF_051955275.1 Pseudobacter sp.
TGAAATACGTGATGCTGCCCGATAATTATACGATCGAAGATGTACAGCACCACCTGGACAGCAACAAGACCAATGTGGTGCTGGCAGGCAGTCTGGATGCGGCTTTCGGCCTGCAGCTGGCGCAGCAGCTGGCGACACTCAGCTCAAGTTATACCACTACCCTCATAGGGATGCCCACCTGGGATGTACTCGATTTTGAAAAAACACCTTACAAAGGGATCGAGATCATTTACAGTACCGCATTCTACCTGAACCCCACCGATAAACTGGTGACAGCCACCAACGATCATTTCAGGAATATTTTCTACTCACGTCCTTCGGATATGCTTTTCCGTGGGTATGAAACATTATATCACTTTGCACACCTGCTGGTTACGCACAATACCAATATCGGATCCAGCCTGGGCGATAAGAAATTCAGCCTCTTCACCGACTTCGATATCCAACCGGTGCTGGACAAAACCACCATGACCCTCGACTATTTTGAGAACAAAAAACTGTACTTCGTTAAGAAGGTAGACGGCGTAGTGAAAGCGGTGTATTAAACACCAGTAATGCCACTCATTGAATTCTCTGATAAAGGTCTCTTCTGCCGCCAGGGTAATTTTTATATCGATCCCTGGAAGCCGGTCGATTATGCCGTGATCACCCATGCGCACAGCGATCATGCGCGCTATGGCATGAAACATTACCTCTGCCATACCCAGTGCAAACCTTTACTTCAACTGCGTTTGGGCGATAACGATTATCAGTCGGCCGAATGGGAGGAAACCATCCTCATCAACGGCGTGAAAGTATCGCTTCATCCTGCCGGTCATATGATCGGGTCTTCGCAGGTCCGGCTGGAATACCAGGGCGAAGTATGGGTAGTGAGCGGAGATTACAAAGTAGAGGACGATGGCATCAGCGGCCGGTTTGAGCCCATCCCCTGCCACACATTCATCACAGAATCCACTTTCGGTTTACCCATCTACAACTGGCAACCCCAGCATGAGATCTTTCAGCAGATCCAGGATTGGGTCCGTCATTGCCACAGCATCAACAAGATCCCCATCCTGCTTGCCTACAGTCTGGGTAAGGCACAACGATTGCTGCAATGCTTACCGGAAGTAAGCCCGCAAATCTATGCCCATGGCGCTATTTACAATGCGCAGGAAACACTGCTCAAAGCAGGCTGGGCCTTACCCGATGTGCACCTTGTGAGCGATGCCACTCCGCGCAGCACTATCCTGGGCAATGTGGTGATCGCTCCCAACGGCGCGGATGGTTCACCCTGGCTCAAGCGGTTTGGCGCACACGAAATCGGCGTCTGCAGTGGCTGGATGCAGGTGCGCGGCCACGTCCGCAGACGCAATGTGGATGCAGGTTTCCCGCTGAGTGACCATGCAGACTGGAAGGGATTACTGCAAGCCATCAAAGGTACAGGCGCTTCCCGCGTGTATGTAACGCATGGCTTCCAGGCAGCGCTCAGCAGGTATCTGACAGAACAGGGAATAGAAGCGGCAGAAGTGAAAACAGAATATGGCGACGAAACAGAAAATGCGGAAGTTTGAAATCATTTGCACAACTCATACAACAACTGGGCAGCTCCACTGCTACCAACGACAAGATCGAAGCTCTCAGCAATTATTTCACCAGGGCGCACGAAAAAGACCGGGTATGGGTGATCGCATTGTTCAGTGGCCGCCGCCCCAAACGCGTGGTCAACTCCACGCTCCTTTCCCAATGGTGCATCGAACTCATCAACTTACCTCAATGGTTATACGAAGAATCCTACCATACCGTAGGAGACCTGGCTGAGACCATCGCCCTGCTGCTGCCACCAGCTACAGACCAGGGCGCTTCCTGGCCCCTGCATATCTATCTTGAAAAATTGCTATCATTAGAAAAAGCGCCTGAATCAGAAAAGAAAGAATTCATTGTCAACAGTTGGATGAGTATGAGCCAGGATGAGCGTTTCGTGTTCAATAAATTCATCACCGGAGGTTTCCGCATCGGCGTTTCGCAGAAGACCATGGTGAATGCACTGGCCCGCACAACGCAGTTACCGGATTCCGTGATAGCGCACCGCATCAGCGGCAACTGGGATCCCGCCACTACTGATTATTCATCACTGCTCAGCGAAGAAGCAGCCGCCGCCGACATTTCAAAGCCCTACCCCTTCTATCTAGCCTATGCACTGGAAGATGAGCTGAGCGCGCTGGGCGAGCCCTCCGACTGGCAGGCCGAATGGAAATGGGATGGCATACGCGGACAGGTGATCAAACGTAATGACCAGCTCTTCACCTGGAGCCGAGGCGAAGAACTGATCACCGACAAATTTCCCGAATACAATATCTTCAGAGAAGTACTTCCCAACGGCATCGTGCTGGATGGCGAGATCCTTCCTTTCGATGGCGGCAAGCCGCTCCCATTCAGCATCCTGCAAACCAGGATCGGCCGGAAGAATGTTACCAGGAAACAATTGCAGGAAGCACCTGCCGCCCTCTTCGTTTACGATCTCCTGGAATATGAAGGGGTTGATTTCCGCGAGCAGCCACTCTCCCTGCGCCGGCAGAAGCTGGAAGAGATCGTCAATGCCATTAATCAACCGGTCCTGCAACTTTCCCCCACCATATCCTTCACCAACTGGGATGAACTGGCCGTACACCGCAACAATGCCCGTGAGCTCGGCTCCGAAGGACTGATGATCAAACGGCTGGCATCCATGTACCAGACCGGCCGCAAGCGCGGCGACTGGTGGAAATGGAAGATCGATCCCCTGGTGATCGACTGCGTGATGGTCTATGCCATGAAAGGTCATGGCCGACGCAGCAATCTATACACAGATTACACTTTCGCCGTTAAAGATGGCGACCAGCTCGTAACCTTTACAAAGGCCTATTCCGGTCTCACGGATGAAGAATTCCGCCAGGTTGACCACTTCGTCAAAAACAACTCCATTGAAAAATTCGGCCCTGTCCGCACCGTCAAACCCGAACTGGTGTTCGAGATAGCCTTCGAAGGCATTGCCGCCAGTAACCGTCATAAATCCGGCGTGGCACTGCGTTTTCCCCGCATGAGCAGGTGGCGGAAAGACAAAAAAGCGGATGAGATCAATACACTGGACGATCTGAAAAAGATGCTGGAGCTATACGGCAAGTAGCAGAACCCTTCGCCACAACATACCCCACAACAGCCCATCAACCAACCAATAGCTGTGGGTATGTTTTACAGCCTGAATTATTATATGACGAGCGATTCGTAATTTTAAGCATACATTCCCTGCGCAATGAAAAAGTGGTTAGTTCTCATATTCATCGTGATCAGCGGCGCAGCCTTTACACATGTGCTGAGCCTTACCGCCTTCGAGCTGGTGCATATTCCACCCAGCCCGCAGCGCCTTGGAGGCGATTCCGCAAAAGGCTTTAAATACCTTACTACCGGCGATTATGTAAAAGGCGGTATCCCGTTTTCAGTGTTTGTAATGGGCCTGGGAAAAGACCAGCACAATTACCTGGAGCGCGAAGGAAAAAATGCAAAGCTCTCTCATGAATACACAGCCATCACGGCCGCCAACGGAGAAGTGCTGGTGGCGCCCAATTGCCTGCAATGCCATGCCCAGGTGATGGACGATCAACTGTTCATGGGCATGGGCAATTCAATGATCGATTTTACACAGAACGAAAAGCTCAACATAAAAAACCTGAAAAAGGTGGAAGCCTGGCTCAAACTGACAGCTCCTAAAAAATACGAAGCCAGTAAATCCTTTATCGAGATCACCAAAGCCATCGGTCCCTGGCTTTCTACGGAAGTGCGTGGCGTGAACGCGGCAGACCGCCTGGCAGCGCTGCTGGCGGCACATCGTGATCCGGTAACTTTTAAATGGACGGGCACTCCCAAACTCGACATCCCGGAGCAGGTGATCCCTACTGATGTTCCAGCCTGGTGGTTACTGAAGAAAAAGAATGCCATGTTCTACAACGGTTTTGGAAGAGGCGATTTCGGTAAATTCCTGATGGCATCCAACCTGCTCACAGTGAATGATACTTCCGAATCACGAGAAGTGGATTCTCATATGCCCGATGTACTGGCTTATATTTATTCATTGCAGGCACCGAAGTTCCCCGATAGCATCGATGCAGTTTTAGTTCAACAGGGCGAAGTATTGTTCAATGCCAATTGCAGCAAATGCCATGGTAATTATGGAGATTCCGCCTTCTATCCCAACCTGCTGGTGCCACAACATATCATCAAAACAGATTCGTTGCTTTATACCAGCAACTATTCCAATCCTCAGTTTGTGGAATGGTTCAACAGCAGCTGGTTCACAAAGGGAGATCATCCGGCCAGACTCCAGCCTTATGCGGGGTATATAGCACCACCGCTGGATGGTATCTGGGTTACAGCTCCGTATCTCCATAATGGATCGGTTCCCGACCTTGAATCATTACTCAACAGTAAGCTCCGGCCGAAATACTGGTCGAGGGATTTTGATCATCCTGTGTACAATCATAACAATCCGGGCTGGGCATACAGCAGTCATGATCAACCTGGCAAAAAGAATATCTACAATACCGATCTTCCCGGTTACAGCAACAAGGGACATTATTTCGGCGACAAACTGACTGATAAAGAGAGAAAGGCTTTGATAGAGTACCTGAAAACATTATAAACTGTTGCTTCATTCCACCATAGGATACCAGGTGATCCGGCGCTGGCTGGATGCCAAACAATTTGAGCCATTCCCCTTCCAGGAAGAAGCCTGGCAGCATATTGCCGAAGGCAATAGCGGACTGGTGAATGCACCTACCGGCTTTGGCAAGACCTACTCCGTTTTTATAGGCGCGCTGATCGATTTTATAAACCGTAACCCGGAGAACTATCAAACAAAAGCAAAGAACGGCCTACAGTTGCTGTGGATAACACCACTGCGCGCGCTGGGAAAAGATATTGGCAGGGCCATGGAAGAAGCTATCGCTGAGCTCGGCATGAGCTGGCGCGTGGGGATCCGGAATGGAGATACCGATGTGAATGAGCGGCAACGGCAGAAAAGGCAGATGCCTGAGATCCTGCTCATCACACCGGAAAGCCTGCACCTCCTGCTGGCGCAGAAAGGCTATGCCGATGTGTTCAAAAATCTGCGCATCATTGCGGTGGACGAGTGGCATGAACTGATCGGCAGCAAACGGGGTGTTCAGGTAGAACTGGCCATTGCACGTATTGTGCATGCGCAGCAGCAGTTCTTCCATGAACATTGTAATGTCTGGGGCATCAGCGCTACTATCGGTAATATGCAGGAAGCGCAGGATGTATTGCTGAGCCCCGTGCAGCAACTCAGTGGGAAACAGGCGGTGCAGGTAAAAGCACATCTGAAGAAAGAAATAAGGATCGAGTCCATCATACCGGATGAGATCGAAAAATATCCCTGGGCCGGTCACCTTGGACTGAAACTGGTGAATAAGGTCCTGCCCATCCTCGATCAGAGTCTAACCACGCTCATCTTCATCAATACACGGGGGATGGCAGAGCGATGGTACCAGACACTATTATCGGCTGCACCCGAACTGGCAGGCGCTATCGCACTGCACCATGGCAGCATCGAGCAGGAACTGCGGATCTGGGTGGAGGAAGCCCTGCATACCGCAAAGCTCAAGGCAGTGGTATGCACGGCCAGCCTTGACCTGGGAGTTGATTTTCGGCCAGTCGAAACCGTTATACAGGTTGGCTCTCCCAAAGGAGTAGCGCGTTTTTTACAAAGAGCGGGAAGAAGCGGCCACAGGCCCGGTGAAGTGAGCACTATCTATTTTCTGCCTACCCATTCGCTGGAACTGGTGGAAGTGGCGGCGCTGAAAGCGGCCGTGGCAGAGGAGTTTATCGAGAACCGGGATCCCATGCTACTCTGTTACGATGTACTCATTCAGTTCCTCTGTACTTTGGCGATTTCGGATGGGTTCCGCCCGGAAGAGATGTACCGCGAGATCATCAGCACCTACTGCTACCGCGATATGACGGTGGAAGATTTTCAAACCGTACTTGATTTTGTAACAACAGGTGGCTCCGCACTGCAACAGTACGACGAATACAAAAAAGTGGAGATCATAGATGGGGTGTACCGGATCACCAGCAGGCGCATAGCCATGCGGCACCGGATGCATATCGGTACCATCGTGAGTGAATCGATGCTGAAAGTGAAGTTCGTTCATGGGGGCTGGATCGGGATGATAGAGGAATGGTTCATCTCCAGACTTACGCCGGGTGAGGTATTTACGCTGTCCGGCAGGAACCTGGAGCTGGTGGGGATCAAAGACATGACGGTACTGGTGAAGAAGTCGAACTCCACCAAAAGTATTGTGCCCAGCTGGCAGGGAGGTCGCATGCCATTATCAGCCAACCTGGGAAAGAAGCTGCGGGAGCAATTGAACAATGTATTCAAAGAGCAGGCCGATGGCAAACTGGTGCTGGCGCGGGCAAAGGATATCGAGATGCGGGTGCTACAGCCTCTGTTCAGGTTGCAGGAAGACCTGTCTCATGTACCACGCGCCAATGAACTGCTCATAGAACATATCGAAACAAAAGACGGCTATCATCTTTTTGTATATCCGTTTGAAGGCAGGCTGGTGCACGAAGCCATGGCCGCAGTACTGGCCTACCGGATCAGCCGGATCATGCCCATCACCTTCTCCTTTGCCATGAATGATTATGGCTTTGAACTGCTCAGTGACCAACCGATCCCGGTAGATGATGCGAATGTGTACGACCTGTTCAGCCCGGCAGATCTGCTGACAGATATCCAGCGGAGTGCCAATTCAACGGAAATGGCTAAGCGAAAATTCCGGGACATCGCCGTGATCGGCGGATTGATCTTCCAGGGATACCCCGGAGAGCAGAAAAAAGCCAGGCATCTGCAGGCTTCAGCTTCCCTGCTATTTAATGTATTTGCTGAATACGACAGGAATAACCTGCTGATCCGTCAGGCCTTCCAGGAAGTGTTTGACAGGGAGATGGAAGAAGTCCGGCTTCGTAATATGCTGGAAAGGATACAGCAAAGCAATATCATTATCAGATTCCCGGAGAGACTGACACCATTTTGTTTTCCGATTAAAGTGGATAGCTTGAGAGAAAGTTTAACGTCAGAAAAGTTAGAGGACCGGGTGAAGAGGATGCAGGAGTTGGGGGGATAAGATCTATGAAGCCTTGGCAATTGAATCGTGCTCCTCTGGATGCTGCATAGCTTCTTGCTTACGCTTTTCGCGATCCTTTCTGATCCACTCGGCTGTTAGCCGGTCTGCCTCCGCTCTTTCTTCTGGAGTATACCTGATATAATCATTGTCCCAGCCAATTACACCAAGCAGATCATCCGAAGATGGATTTAGATCAGCTGCCAGTTCCCTGATATACTGCTCACGTTGCTTCTTATTCATGATCATAATTTTTTGATGTATAAATTTACTAAATTTTCTGCGTTTTTCGTACTAATGCACATTCTGTTTAGCCTTGGATAAATCAATTCTGCTCCGAATTTTTTAATGTAATGACCAATCAAAGCAGTCTTTGCTTCAAATACAACGTACCCCTCCAATCCCAATTCAAAGCTAGCCTTGCACATATAAGCAACAAGGCTCTGTGGAACTCCTTCATACTGTTTCGAAGCCCCAAGGTTATGCGGTGCACTTTCAATGAGATGCAGAAAAATATATTTATCTGCGATCTTCGGTGTAGCACTGATTAACCCCTGAAGTCTCCGGTCCTCTGTACAGGTACGGAGATAAAATAGCCGCCTGTCCGGTTTCTTATACTCCTCCATCCAATTAAAATGCCATCGATATTTCTTATTGAGAATATTCTTAATCATTTCCCCGTTGACCGCCATTCCCTCAGTTGCAATTTTCCTTTTTGAGAACTTATCAAAACACTCTGAAAACCCACTAATATTAAACTCACAATCATACATACACGAACTTTTAATTTTTATAAAAGGCATGCATATACGAACTCGACCCGTACCCGGTTTTCAAAAACCTACGGGTTTTTTCCCGCTGTTTATTGATCAAATTCCCTTATTCCAAACTATTCCATTCTGGGCAGGGGCTGTTTTTTCCATTCAAAAACCGCTTTCCCAGCCAACTTCATTTTCCCTAACTTTGCATTCCAATGCAACCCCCTGTTCCATATTCCTTACAACAGCAGAACCTGTGGCTTAGCTCTGAACGATGTATTTTCTGGGAAGAAGAAAAAGCATTGATCCTGGCGGACCTGCATTTCGGTAAGACAGGGCATTTCAGGAAGCACGGTATCCCGGTACCGCAGGCTGTTTATAAGCAGGATCTTCAGCGGCTCGTGCAGCAGATGCAGTATTTTCAGCCTAAACAACTCATCGTGGTGGGCGATCTCTTCCATAGCCGTGAGAACAGGGAACTGGAACTATTCCGCAAGTGGCGGCACGATCTTCCTGATATAGATATCAAACTCATCCCAGGCAATCATGATATCCTGCATTCTCAATGGTATCGGCAAAGCAATATCACCGTCACCGATAATATCCTGGCACTGAACAATCTCTTCGGGTTTGTGCATGACCCGGAAGAAACTGACACTACTAACTACAGTGATCATTATTTTTTCACCGGGCACTTGCATCCGGGTATCAGGATATCAGGAGCAGGCAGACAATCACTCTCCTTCCCCTGTTATTATTTCACGGCCACTCATTGCATCCTTCCCGCATTCAGCGAATTCACCGGCCTCGCCATGGTACGACCTGCATCCGGAGAAAAAGTGTTCGCCATCGTTGATAAAAAAGTGATGCAGTTCCATTGATGGCAAACGGCACGCTGCATATCGCTTTTGATCCCATCTATGCACATCCATTGCCGGAAGGGCACCGGTTCCCGATGCTGAAATATGAGCTCATTCCTGAACAACTGCTGTACGAAGGCACCATCACAGCATCGGCTTTGTTCAACCCTCAGCCCTGTGCCGATGAAACTGTGCTGCGCACCCACCAGGCAGATTACCTGCAACGTCTCCACCGGCAAACCCTCTCCGCCAAAGAACAAAGGCATATCGGCTTTCCACAGTCACCCGCACTCACCCTACGTGAACTGGTGATCACGCAGGGTACTATCGACTGCTGCCATCATGCTTTTACCAACGGCGTTGCACTTAATGTTGCTGGCGGCACCCATCATGCGTTTGCTGATCACGGCGAAGGATTCTGTCTGCTCAATGATTTTGCCGTTGCCGCCAATTATCTGCTCCATGAAAAACTGGCTGAACAGATCCTCATCGTAGACCTGGATGTTCACCAGGGAAATGGCACCGCCAGTATCTTTCAACACGAACCCCGTGTATTCACTTTCAGTATGCATGGCGCACACAATTATCCCTTCCACAAAGAACAGAGCGACCTGGATATCGGACTGAAAGACGGTACTCAGGATGCCCTCTATCTCGAATTATTACAAACCAATCTGCATACCCTGCTGAAACAGGTACAGCCTGATTTTGTATTTTATCTCTCGGGTGTAGATATACTTAAAACTGATAAGTTCGGGAAACTCAAAGTAACCATGGAGGGTTGTAAACAAAGGGATGAAATCGTATTCAACGCGCTAAAGCAAAAGGGCATTCCCTGTACAGTAGCCATGGGCGGCGGATACTCACCAGATGTGAGGACCATCGTGGAGGCGCATTGCAATACATTCAGACTGGCAAAAGATATTTACGGGCTGCATTAATCAGGATATCACTCTTATAATTTACTTTTTGCTTGAAATTGAACAGATTCAGGTACGGCCTCATAAGCTGCATTGATCCACTATTTCCTTTTCCGCAGCTGCTCGTAGTTCAGGAAATAAATGAAGCGTAATGTAAACTCATTGCCATGGGGAGTGGCGAAGACACGCTTGATATTACCCGTATAATTATGATATCGTGCTCCATTGATATATTCCTCATAATCACGGCCCAGCCAGTTCTTCCAGCCCAGGATCACCCGGCTGCCCAGGCGGAAATCCCAGGTGTAGAATACATCCAGGTTGAATGCGTTGTAATTGATATTGTAATCAGCAGGTTTAAGGTCGGCGCGTTCGGTCCAGTTGCCATCCGGTTTGATATGGTACAGGTTGGTATTCGCCAGCCTGTTCCAGAAATG
>NZ_JBQCGW010000223.1:0-24582 GCF_051955275.1 Pseudobacter sp.
TGCCCAGTCGCTCGCCTCCGGCGAACTCCGTGTCGCCGGAGGAGACGGAATAAAAGTCACTCGCGGTGACGCAAGAGACTGGGCACTCTCCGGGTAAATATTACTGGTTGATAATTTCAAGTATGCCTTCATTCCGGATGATCATCATACCTTGTCTGTCTTCCGTAATGCCTTGCTGTAACCGGTAGGTATAACGCGGCTTCGATCCTTCCATCACCGTTGGCATGAAAACGAACTGGATATTCGGTGTATCCTTCAGTGCTTCGCCCACTTCAATGATATGGGTGCTCACAATGAAAATACAATCCTCATATTCTGCAAAAGCCTCCGTAACAGCCAGGGTCCCATCGAAAGCATCCTTCACATTTGTACCCTTGAACAGTTCATCGAACATCAGCAGCAGGCGCTTGCCGCTGGCAGCCGCTTCAGCGGCCTGTTTCACCCGTACCACTTCTGCGTAAAAATGACTGTAACCAAGGCTGATATTATCCGCCACATTGATACTGGAGTAAAGCCCTTCGCGGACCGAGAACTCCATACTGCTGGCAGCAATGGGGAATCCCATATGCGCGAGATACATTCCGATGCCCACTGATTTCATCAGGGTGGATTTGCCGGCCATATTGGCGCCGGTGAGGAAGATCACATTGCTATGCTCTTTCATCAGCAAATCATTGCCCACGCCTTTATCTATGCAGGGGTGACGCAATTCCTTCGCTGAGAAAATGTTCTTTTCCTTAGGCAATGCATTGGCATAAGTGAATCCTTTTGCCGCTGCCACTGAACTGATGGCGATATTCAGATCGAGCTCGTAAATGAAATCCAGGATGGCTTCCAGCTTTTGCGAGAGCCGGCCTTTCAGCAGGTGCTCGTAATGCGCCAGGGTAGATACGGGCAGGTCTTTATAAATATCCGTATTGCGGAGCTTTTCCAGTTCGGGCTCATTGAGGATGGCTTTGGCTGATTGCACTCGTTCCGCAAACGGGCCACCCATGGGCTCCAGCAGCAGGATGATGGCGTAGCACTTGTTCAGGGTTACGATGGTAGCCTGCAGGCCCTGCACTATTTTCCGGTAGCGTTCATCACGTGTGAGGCTGCTCAGGACTTTCATCAGGTAAGTGCCTGCCAGCACTGTCACTGCATTTTTGGAAGCGCCGCCATCCAGGTATTCCCGCATGATGTTCAACTGGGCAACATCCATCGGGAAACTGAGCCTGGCTTCCTGGAAGAAACGGAAAATGCTGCTGCGCTGGTTGATGGCGGCAGCATCCTGCAAAGGCGTGCGGAACATTTCATCCAGCAAACGCTCTCCGCCTCTTGTTTTCACATGGTTGAACAAATGGTAAACAGAGCCTTGCCGGAATTTTCCGAGCAGGTTCAGTTCATCCATGGTTTGCCTGTCTATACTAAAACTCATAGTCTTGTTTTTTTCAAGGTGTACCAGTCGCTCGCGTCCCCGCGAGTGACTTCTATTGGTTCGCCTCCGGCGAACACCGTGTTGCCAGAGGCGACGGAACATTTGTCACTCGCGGGGACGCGAGTGACTGCGGCTCTCTGTGAATCGGTCACACTGCGCGTTTGCGTCCGTTCTTCAGAATATCCAGGATGCCTTCATTGCGGATGATGATCATCCCGTGCCTGTCTTCCGTAATGCCGCTCTCCAGGGTATAGGTGTATTCCGGCGTATGCCCGTTCATCCGGGTGGGCAGGAAACGGAAATCTATGCTGGGAGCCTGTTTCAGCTGGTCGCCTGCTTCCACGATATGGGAAGAGATGATGAACATGCTGGTCTTTTTTGCGGCATAGGCCATTGTGATGGCAACCGTAGCCTCGTGCGCATCCTTTACATTGGTGCCGCGGAAGAGTTCATCAAAGATGATGAAGAGCGCCTTGCCACTGCTGAGCGCTGCCGCCACTTTCTTTACCCGTAATACTTCTGCATAGAAGTGGCTGGCGCCGATACCCAGGTTGTCCGGCAGGTTGATGGTGGTATAAATGCCATCCATAACCGAAAATTCCATATTCTTTGCCGCCACCGGGAATCCCATATGCGCAATATAAACGGCTGTACTCAATGCACGCAGGAAAGTAGACTTACCCGCCATATTGGCTCCGGTGAGGAAGATCACATTGTGGGATGCATTCATCTCCACATTATTAGGAACAGGGTTCTTCAGTTCGGGATGGTATACACCTTCCAGTTTCAACTGGTTACTGCCTTTTTCCAGCGCTTTTGGGAAGATAAAATTCCGGTCAACAGATACTTTGGCAACACTCAGATAGACATCCAGATAATACAAATGGGCCATCAGTTTTTCCACCTTGTTGCGTTCACGCGTGCGGAACAACAGGTCATAGGCAGATACGGCGGAGTAGGCCAGTTTGCTCTTTCCCTGTTCCTTGAAAACGGGCTCGAAGGCAGCATCGGTCAGCAAAGCATCGATGCCATTTCTTTCATAGCTCCATTCCTGGATGCCGGCAATCTCAGGCTTTCCGATAAACTGTCTGGTGGCCTGCATCAGCTCTATCACAGCGCTTACGCCATTCTGGATATCTTTTTCACTGAGTGCCTGTTGCGGGCCTCCTGCTTTCGCATGTGCATCTGCGAAAACCAGGTATTTTTCTGCCATATCAAAGAGGGAAGCATTGAATGGGAATGCCAGTTTGAGTTTGGCGAAGTTCCCGATAATACCTGCGCGCTGATTGATGGCAGCCTTTTCTGAGAGCGGATTACGGAACATCTCTTCCAGGATCTTTTCACCACCCCGTGTATGCGTGTGGTTGTAGAGATCATAGATGCCACCACTGTCGCGTTTTCCGAACAGCCTCAGGTCATCGATGGTTTGCTCGTCAGTTTGTAGGATCATGATATGTTTTTTATTGTCGTTTACGGCGGATGAGCAATACGATAGCGAATATAAGCACAACTGCCGGCAGAACCCAGGTATAAATGATCTCCATGGTTTTGGCTGCCGGGTTACTGATGGTCAGCAGGTTATCGATGGGCGTCGGCCTTGGGGCATAAATGGGGAAATTGTTATTGTTCAGCCAGCTGAATGCAGCGCGGCCGATATAATCTCCACCACCTCTGAGCGTGCTCATGAAATCCGCATCGCCGAATACTATCATCCTCTGTTCTTTCTCTCCCAGCTTACGGAACATCTGAACGGCTACAGGGAAGGAATTCATCCGGATATCACCTTCCTTCGGGCTGAATACAGGGGCCGCCGAATCTGTTACCAGGTGACCAGTTTTCAGCCATGCTGCTCCCGGAGTGCTGAGCATGATGGGCTTTACGGTCCAGTTACTGCCACTGTCCTGCCAGGAAATGGGCGCTGCACCGGGGAAAACCAGTCGAACAGAATCTTTCCCTTTGCTCTTTCTCAGTTTGATGAGCAGCTGTTCATCCGCCATGTCTGCTCCTGTGAGGGTAGTGTAGGGAACAAGCATATGCGGCATTTCATTCTTGCTCAGTTGCACCAGTGTACCGTTCATGAGGTTCAGGCCCTGGGGCTGAAGGATGGGATTGAGCATTTGTTGTTTTCCGGGTTCAGTGAGGAACATCATATTGCCTCCACTGGCGATGAACTGGTTCACCCTGCTCTGCATTAAAGGGCTGAGCGCTGTTTTGGGATCGGCCAGTACAAGGATGCTGGTACCGGCAGGTACTTCCCTGTTGTCGAGCGAAATTGTATCCACATCAAATCCCAGGTTCACCAGTGAGGAGCGGTTACCGATGGCAGTTGAATGCAGTTTGTATTCACGTTCGCCGGATTTATGAATATCCCTTTCCAGGTTGCCGGTAGTATAGAGTACGGAAGGCATCTTATCCTGCAATAATCTTTTCAAAGCGGCTGAAACCTGCATTTCTTCCGGCCAGAAAACATTGTCGTTGAAAGTGCGGAGGAAAGTGCTCTTGCCTTTGTAATCTATCTTCATCACCAGGCGGTAACCTTCTTTGGAAAGATCTATCTGTTTGCGGATCTCTTCCGGGGCCAAATATTTTCCGAAGGACTCACTGCTTCCATCTGCCATCAGGGCGGCGATTTCTTTGAGCGTCTTATTGGGAAATCTTTGGAAAAGGGTGCTGTCGCCGTCTGCCTGATCATAGTAATAAACATACTTGAATTCAATATCGGGTTTGAAACGCAGGTATTTTTCCCAGAGCACCCACATGTATTCATTGCGGCCGGCCGGGAAGCCTTTGCCGCTGCCGTCACCCAGGAGGTTACAGTAGAGCGTTACGGTCATCGGGTCTTTACCCAGTTCCTTCACTACCTGTTGTGTATTGGGGTGTATGGTATTCACATCATCGCGCGTAGTATCCCAGTAACCGATGAAAGCGGGCCTTGAGCAGCAATAACCAATGGCTACCACTACTATTACCACGGCTGTATACCTGCTGGCCTTTACGAACCAGGGTTTGATCTCGCGGGCGCCTTTCAGTTTGAAGTAAGTGAAGAAGAGGAACATGGCCACTATGAGTATAAAATACATCACATCATTGGTGGTGATGAGTCCCATCAGCATTTTGCTGGTCCTTCCGGAAATGGAAAGGAAGTAAGTGAGATCTCTTATAAGATCATATTGCTGCCAGAGGCCTCCGATGCGGTCCAGTACAAATACCAGCATGAAAGTGCCGATGGCGGAAACGATCTGGTAGGTGGTGAGGCTGCTCATGAACAGGCCGATGGCGGTGTAGGTGCACATCAGCAGGAAGAAACCCAGCACGGCTGCGCCGAGCAGGCCGCTGTCGGCATCTTTAACATTGAAGAGCGAGGAGATCATGAAGATGCCCAGGATCAGCACCAGCAGCAGGTTATAGAGCATGATGGCCAGGTATTTCCCCAGCACGATATCCCTTGTTCTGATGGGGGAAGAGTAGAGCAGTTTGATGGTGCCGTTGTTCATCTCGCGACTGATCAGCCCCATGGTGAGCAGGGGAACGAACAGGAAGAGATTATGAAGAACAGTGTCGAAGATACCACCCTGACCCAGGAAGAGGCCGGCAGTAAGGCTGAAGCCCCAGTTTTTGAACTCAGGGCTGTTCTCCATCATCACGTCCTGCCATTTGGAGCCAGTGGTGATGGTGCCGCAATAGAAAACAGCGCATTGCACCATGAAGGCGATGGTTAGGAACCAGGCTACGGGTGAGTAGAAGAGGTTGCGCAGTTCGGTTTTAGCAACTTTGAATATCATATGATTTATGAATGGGATTGTGTAGATAATTGTTTGAAAATATCATCGAGCAGGCTCTTGTCAAGGTTGATCTCACGAAGCCGCCAATCATTACGGATGCTGGCTGCGATCAGCCTTTCCGTGATCTCTTCATCACCTTCGAAGTAAATACGCACCTGCTTGTCTGACAGGAACTCTACACGGGTAACACCAGCTACTTTTTTCAGTTCTTCAGCATTGGGAGGTGTTTCCATCCGGGTGAGCACGCTCTGTGGCTGCACGTAATTGTTGAAAGCATCCATGGTATCGGAGAAGATGATCCTGCCGCCTTCGATCATCACTACCTCCCGGCAGAGCAGGTGGATCTCAGAGAGGATATGCGAACTGAGCAATACGGTATGTTCGGTAGCGATCTCACGGATGAGTTTTCTCACTTCAATGAGCTGATTGGGATCGAGACCATTGGTGGGTTCGTCCATCACTACCAGTTGTGGTTTATGAATGATGGCCTGGGCGATGCCTACGCGCTGGCGGTAACCACCGGAGAGGTTCCTGATGAGCCTGGTGCTGAAATGCGCGATGCCGCAGCGTTCTTTGGCTTCGTTCACCGCCGCTTTGATCCTTTGTTTGGGGATCATCCTCAGTTCTGCGCTGTAACCCAGAAATTCATCCACGGTCAGATCGGTGTACAGGGGCGGGTTCTGGGGTAAGAAGCCGATGTCTTTCCTCGCTTCCAGTGGGTTTTGCCGGGTATCCACTCCATTGATATGAACGGAACCTTCTGTCTGGTTCAGCACTCCGCAGAGGATGTTCATGGTGGTGGATTTTCCTGCGCCGTTGGAGCCGAGCAGGCCAACCACACCAGTCTGGTTGATCTCCAGGTTGATATCCCTGATAGCCCAGGAACTGCTGTACCTGTGTGAGAGCTTCTCGATTTTTAGAATAGTACTCATAATAAGTATGTGATGAATGAATGGGTTTTGGTTCAGACAATAGCAGGGTGGTATGCTTTTTTTCGCAGTGTCCAGTCGATCGCATCCCCGCGAGTGACTTTTATCTGCTCGCCTCTGGCGGGTTCTGCATTCGCCGGAGGCGAAAAAATATTCCTCACTCGCCGGAGGCGAGCGTGTGGTCCCCGATAAAATGCAGATTGTAAAATATTGACGTGTGATAAAAAGAAATGGGGGGGTAAATTGCCAAAAAAGCTAATACTTCCGTTTATTTTGAATTTTTTTTCGGCATTATGAGCTTATTAAGTGCTTTGTTAAGAGCCCTGTTAATGCCCTGAGGGTATTTTGCTGACGATAACGATGCCATTGCTATATGAAAATTGGATTTTCCCTTCCGGGGATTATTCCCATGTAGCTGACCGGTCTCGTACCAAGCATTTAAAACCAGAACCACTGCTACATGAGATTAGCCCTGTTCCTGAAGTCGGCCCTCAGCTTCTCCCTTTTTGCCCTGAGCTTTTGGGCAAAAGGTCAATCCGTTTCCAATCTTCAGTATATAGATCCCCGTATCGGTAACGTAGGCCAGTTACTGGAACCTACCCGCCCGCTTACCCATCTTCCCAACCAGCTTATCCGGTTCACCCCCCAGCGGAAAGATAATTTCGATGACCAGATCAGTTCCTTCCCCCTCACCCTGGTAAGCCATCGCCTCGGACAGGTTTTTGCCATTAAGCCGTCTGTTAAGCCTGTTAATGCCGCATTATGGGGCCAGCCTCAGACCTGGGACCACGATCTGGAGACCAGTCTCCCCTGGTTTTACAGCACCTACCTCATCGATGAAGACATCACCCTGGATTTCACCCCGGGTAAAAAGACCGGCATCTTCCGGTTCAGTTTCCCGGCAGGCACCGAGCCCTCCATTCTCTTCAGTAACTATAATAACGGCGCAAATCAGTACAACTTTTCCGGCAAGGAGCTCACCGGTATAGAAGTGTACCACAACGATATCAAAGTATTCCTCTACGGAAAATTCAATATCACCGGTACCCCCGGAACCTTTGAAAATGGAAAAACAGAAATCAGGAATTCCATTTCCGGAAACAATACAAAAGCATTTATCCGCTTCCCGAAAGGAACCACCCAGGTGAACTTCCAGTATGCTATCAGCTTTATCAGCCCTGAGCAGGCTGAAAAGAATTTCAATAATGAACTCAAAGGGCAGGACTTCAGCTCCATGCAGCAACTCGCCAGGCAGATCTGGGACAGGACCTTCTCGCAGATCCAGGTGGAAGGCGGCACCACGGCACAGAAAAGAAGTTTCTACACCTCCCTCTACCGTTGTTATGAAAGGATGGTGGACATCACTGAAGACGGGTCCTATTACAGCGGGTTCGACAAACAGGTGCATAAAGATGACCGTACCTTCTACACAGACGACTGGGCATGGGATACTTACCTGGCCCATCACCCGCTCCGTATCATCCTCAACCCTGAACAGGAAGCGGATATGATGCAGAGCTACGTCCGCATGTACCAGCAGAGCGGCTGGATGCCTACTTTCCCCGTTCTCTTCGGAGATCATGCCTGTATGAACGGGTTCCATTCCTCCATATCCATCCTGGATGCTTACCGGAAAGGCATCACCAATTTTGATATCAATACTGCTTATGAAGGCATGAAGAAAAATGCTACCGATGCCACCATGATCCCCTGGGTCAACGGGCCCAAAACATCGCTGGACGATTTCTATTATAAAAATGGATATTTTCCATCCCTGCATCCCGGAGAAAAAGAAACCGAGCCGAAAGTGCACCACTTCGAGAAACGCCAGGCCGTGGCCATCTCACTCGGACATTGTTACGACGACTGGGCTCTTTCAGCGCTCGCTTCCGATCTCAATAAAAAAGATGATGCCGCTCTCTTCCTGAAACGAAGTAAGTACTACACCAATCTATGGCATCCGGAAAAGCAATTCTTCCTTCCAAAAGACGATAAAGGCAACTGGATAGATATCGATCCGAAATTCTCCGGCGGCCCCGGCGGCAGGGATTACTACGATGAGAACAATGGCTACACCTATCTCTGGCAGGTGCAGCAGGATATCCCCGCACTCATAGAGCTGATGGGAGGGAAAGACAAATTCGAAGCAAGACTGGATAATCTTTTCCGCGAAGGACTCGGCAGGTCCAAATATGAATTCTGGGCCACCTTTCCTGATCATACCGGCAACGTTGGACAGTTCTCCATGGGCAATGAGCCCAGCTTCCATATCCCTTATCTCTACAACTACACCAATTCTCCCTGGAAAACGCAGAAGCGTATACGCTTTTTGCTGGATGCCTGGTTCGGAGATAATGTATTCGGTATTCCCGGTGATGAAGATGGGGGAGGTATGAGCGCCTTTGCCGTATTCTCTGCCATGGGTTTCTATCCCGTTACCCCCGGTACGCCCATGTATACCATCGGCAGCCCGTTGTTCAGCAAAATAACTATCAGGCTCACCAACGGAAAACAATTCATCCTCAAAGCAAACCATGCTTCCGTGGTGAACAAATACATTCAGAAAGCAAAACTGAACGGAAAACCATTACATACCCTTTGGTTCTCACACCAGGACCTGATAAATGGAGGAATCCTCGAGCTGGAGATGGGACCCAAACCAAACAAACTTTTTAATTAACCCGAAAAACTGCTGCTATGCCATTCGAAAACCCTTTGCTGCCACCATAACGCGCTACCAGCGCTGATTTCAGACACTGCTTATGTCATTGATCCTTTAATTCTTATATCAAAGTATTATGAAAATTCTCAGATATGCACTGCTATTGTTGTGTTTTGCCCCGCTCTTTGCCGTGGCGCAACAGAAAACAATATCAGGTAAAGTAACTGATGCACAAAACAGCCAACCGCTCAGCGGCGTAACTGTGGCATCTGGCACAGGCAAGATCTCTGCTACAACCAATTCAGAAGGTATTTACAGTATCACGGTGCCGCAACAAACCACACAACTCATTTTCTCCTACGTGGGTATGCGCTCTGTCACCGAAAATATAGGAAACCGAACAATGGTGAACATAACCCTTTCCGCTGCGGACTCCAGCCTGGAGAATGTTGTGGTGGTAGGTTATGGCACTCAGAAAAAAGCCACCCTCACAGGATCGGTGTCGCAGCTGAAAAGCAGCGAGCTGGTGGTGACCAAGAACGAAAGTGTGGTGAACATGCTCACCGGTAAAGTGCCCGGCCTCCGTATGGTACAGCGCACTGCTGAGCCCGGTGGCTACGAGAACACCTATGATATCCGCGGTTTCGGCGCTGCGCCACTGGTAGTGATCGATGGCGTTCCCCGCGGAGGATTTGAAAAGATGGACCCCAATGAAATTGAAAGCGTGTCCATCCTCAAAGACGCTGCAGCAGCTGTATATGGTGTTCGTGCTGCCAATGGTGTGATCCTCATTACAACCAAAAAAGGTAACAAGAACGGCAAATTCGATATCAACTATTCCGTGAACCTGGCCATGCAGCAATTCCTCGGAATGCCTGAAGGCGTAGGCCCGCTGGATTATATGATGCTCACCAACGAAAAGGCCAAGCGCTCTTTCGCCAATAACTTCATGGGTAACGACAATCCCGCTTATTCTTATGAAGACATGCTGCCCTGGCTGGAAGGACGATTCCAGGCCACTGACTGGATCGGTTCCACTTTCAATAAAACCGCCCCGCAGGTTCAGCATAATTTCAATATCAGCGGCGGTACGGATAAAGCCTCTTACTTCTTCAACGTTGGTTACATGAAGCAGGACGGTGTACTGAAAACAAATGATATCAACTACGACCGCTGGAATTTCCGCTCCAATATCAACCTGAAGATCACCAACAGCCTGCGTGCACAGGCACTGGTGAGCGGCCATATAGATCAGAAATACCAGCCCTACCAGGAAATGTGGACATTGTTCAAATACACCTGGAGCATGATCCCCATCAAGCAGGCATTCGCCAACAATAACCCCCTTTATCCTGCTGTGATAGATGAGAATGCCAATCCGCTGGTGATCACGGATGCCGATAAAGTAGGCTTCAGAAAAAGAACGCAGAAGAACGTGCAATCACAGCTCAGCCTTGAATACGATATCCCTTACGTGAAAGGCCTGAAAGCAAGAGGTATGTTCAACTTCGGTTACAATATCGACGATAACTCAGAGTACAAGAAATCTTACACACTTTACACCTATTCACCTGGCACGGATACTTACAATCCTTCTGTTGTGGGCAATCCACCCAACCTGCTCAGACAATACTATAACAACCAGTCTACGCTTTCCCAATTGGGACTTAACTACGCGAATACTTTGTTCGATGATCATAATGTTACTGGTATGGTACTCTTTGAAGAGAGCCATTCGAAAGGAGACAACATCTTTGCTTCCCGTAACATGAACCTGCCCATCGATTACCTGTTTGGCGGGGAAGATGAAAGGCAGATCGGCGGTACCTATCCCAATGGTGTAAGCGAAGTGGTGACCAAAGCAGTTGTGGGACGTGCTACTTACGATTTCAGAGGCAAGTACCTTGCTGAATTCACGTTCCGGTACGATGGTTCCAATAAATACAAACCCGGCGCCAGTCAGTGGGGTTTCTTCCCTGGTTTTTTTGCCGGCTGGGTTGTGAGCAAGGAGCCATGGTTCGATAAGATCGTGAATCCAAAATATCTTTCTAACCTTAAGATCAGGGGCTCATTCGGTGTTACCGGTGATGATGGCACCACTGCCTTCCAGTATATCAGTGGGTTCAATTATCCTACCATCAACCCCAACGATAACAGTATCTATGGTTATATGTTCAATGGCCAGTTCATCAAAGGATCCGCTATGCGTGATGCCGTTAACCCTGATCTGACCTGGTTTACAGCGCATACTTCCAATATCGGCCTCGAGTTTACAACACTCAATGGCAAGTTGGACGCGGTAGTGGAAGTATACAGAAGAGACCGTAAAGGATTACCTGCCCGTAAAACTGTGGCCATCCCCGGTACCGCAGGCATCGAGCTGGCGCAGGAAAACCTGGATGGCGACAGAACACAGGGATGGGAACTTCAACTGACCCACCGCAACCGGATCAAAGATGTGGGCATCCATATCACCGGCAACTTCAGCCAGGCCCGCACACAAATGCTGGATGTAACACAGGGCCGCGCAGGGAATGAATATGAGAACTGGAGAAACCAGCGCAGCAACCGCTTCACCAATATCTGGTGGGGTAAGGATTATGCAGGTCAGTTCGGCAGCTATCAGCAGATCTACAACCATAAGATCAATACAGGTGGTGGAAATAACAATGTGATCCCTGGTGATTATTACTACCAGGACTGGAATGAAGATGGTGTGATCGATGGAAGGGATGACCATCCCATCGCCACCCGCGATATTCCGCTCGTGAACTTTGGCCTTACTATCGGCGCTACCTGGAAGGGCATCGACCTCACTGCCCTCTTTGCAGGTGTTACCGGTGTGAACATCATGTATGAAGAGCAGTTCCTGGAACCACTCATGTACGAGCGCAGTGCGCTCACACAGTTCCTCAACAGCTGGCATACGGTGAACCCCGAGGACAATGTGTTTGACCCGAATACACAATGGGTGCCCGGTAAATATCCTGCCATGGGCTCTCCAAAACCTGAAGGAACCAAGGCCGTACAGGATGGATCCTATGTTCGTCTCAAATCCGTTGAGCTTGGCTACACACTGCCGCAGACATTGTTGCGCAGGATCTACGTGAAGAACTGCAGGTTCTATGTGAATGCCTACAACCTCCTCACTTTCACCAAACTTAAAAACAGTGATCCCGAGCACCCCGGTCAGCAACCGGATGCAGGTTTCCAGTATGGACTGGGAGGATACAAGTACCCGCTTAACCGGACCTTCAACGTGGGAGCGAGCATCACATTTTGATTCAACGAAAAATATTACGGATGAAAACCTTACATAAATTTTATTGCACACTCATCGCGCTGCTGTTGGTTGTGAGCTCCTGCCACAAGCTGGATGTGAAGCCGGTGAACGTGCTTACAGATGATCAGATCTTCAGCAATGAAGCCGGTATCAATACCTACCTGGCGCAGGTGTACCGGAAACTGCCGATCGAAGATTTCTCTTACAGGCCTGCCGGACGTGACGGACAGTCAGGCTTCAACCTCCACCACGAGTGGGAACATTTCTGGCATCTCGGTGCAGGCATTGGTGAAATGTCGGGCCCCTGGGGTGGACTTGATTTTGCCGGAGGATTCGGCTACTGGCCTTACGGCGATATCCGGGCGGTGAATTATTTCATTGAAACACTGCCTAAATATTCCGATAAATTCCCTGGCAACAGGGTGAATGAATTACTCGGCGAAGCTTATTTCCTAAGAGCCTACTATTATTTCGCGCTCGTGAAAAGATATGGCGGCGTTCCCTATATCACAGTGGTGCAGAACTTCCCGCAACAAAGCATCGAAGAATTACAGATGCCACGCAACAAGGAAGAAGAATGCTGGAACCTTATAGGAGATGACCTGGACAAAGCCTGGTCTATGATGACGGAAACCAGCGTGAGCGGCCGCGCCAGCAAGTATGCTGCGGCAGCCCTCAAGTCAAGGGCCATGCTCTATGCAAGTTCCATTGCGCGCTATGGCTCCGTGAATTTTGTGGAAGGCGATGCCAGGGCACAGGGCTTTGTAGGCATTACTGCCGACAAGGCTGAAGGCTTCTTCAATAAAGCATGGGATGCAGCCAAACTGCTGGAAGGTAAATTCTCTCTCTATCAGAAGAACCCCAACAAAGAGCTCAACTATGCCATGACATTCCTGGACAATGACAGTCCGGAGAATATCCTGGTGCGCGATTACTCCATTCCCGGAAACAGCGCGCACAGCTGGGATGCCACTTTCTCTCCGCGTTTCATGACAGCTGACGGATTAAGCCGTGCTTATCCTACGCTGGAACTGGTAGAGCGTTGGGGTGAATTGCAGGTGACTAACCCTGACGGAACCCCCAAACGCTACAACGATCTCTCTGAAGTGTTCCAGGGACTGGAACCCCGCCTGCTGGCCACTGTTTACTTCCCCGGTTCCACCCTGCGCGGACTGAAATTCGATGTACAACGGGGGATCTACCCGAGTTTCACCGGCACTGCCGCGGCTGAAATTGCAAAGCCTGATAATGCACGTTCACATATCCTTGCAGGTGGTACTGATGCTCTTTACAATGGCAAACAGGTGATCGGTATGACAGGCATCTCAACTTCCGGTGACCAATATACGAGAACAGGGTTCTATGTAAGGAAATACATCGATTACAGACGACCTCAGTCTGAAGTGGCATTATTCACAAGCACTACACACTGGATTGAATTCCGTTATGCAGAAGTGTTGCTCAACCGTGCAGAAGCAGCAGTGGAAACAGGCAGACCTGATGATGCGCTCACCTGCCTGAACCTGCTTCGCGAAAGAGCTGGCGGTGCAACGCTTTCGCTGGGTGATGTGGATGTGGAGGAAGTAAGGAATGAAAGATGTAAAGAGCTCGCATTCGAGAATCACTACTGGTGGGATATCCGCAGGTGGCGCACAGCCGATGTGATCCTGAACAACCAGCGATTCAGGGGCCTGCTGCCTTACTATGTTTTCGATGAGAACAAGTACATCTTCCTCAGAGAGCAGGAAACTTTCGGCCGCAACTTCAACTTCGAAAAGAGATCATACTACGAACCGATCCCCGGCGGCGAACTGGCCAAGAATCCCAATCTCTATCCAAACAATCCTAATTACTAATATCAAATGCTACGAGATATGAAACAGCTGATAACAATGACGGGCCTTCTGATGGTATTGGGATTCACTTCCTGCCTCAAGAAGGATAACCTGGATGGTCCCAACGCTTCGCTGGAAGGCAATCTGCTGGTGGCTGGCACCAAGAATAATTTCCAGACCGCCACAGGCAGCATTCAGGTAAAGCTGGAACAACTGAGCTGGAGCGAAACTCCTGCTCCACAGGAGATCCCCAGCAAGATCGATGGCACTTACAAGAATTCAAAGCTCTTCAAAGGTCATTACCGCGTAACACCCTATGGTGGTGCGTTCTGGCCTGTACTGCCAATTGAGATAGATATCGATAAAACCACAAAGCAGGATTTTGAGCTCACACCTTACACGGAGCTCACCAATTTCACTGCTACGCTGAATGGAAAAACACTCACGCTCAGCTTCGATATCACGGCTCCCGTAGAAGCAGGTTTACCAACAATCAGTGAGATCCAGCCATATGTGAACACTACCAGCATGGTAGGTCCGGGTGCTTCCATCTTTGAATTCTCTGATCTGAAGAAAACTGTGGTGAACAAGGAGTGGGCTGATATGACCCCTGCCGACAAACACCGCGAGATCGTGATCGAAGACATGATACCCGGAAGGATCTTTTATGTAAGGGCAGGCGTTCGCTTCAACGACAGTTACAAGAGCTCCAATCTGAGCAATATCATAGAAATTAAAGTACCGCAACAATGATAAGGAAACTGACATTGGCTTTGCTGGGAATAGCGCCAATGCTGGCACTATGCTCGAAGAGCAATGTAGAAAAAGGGAACGAAGACAAGCCGGGTGATATGGGGCAAGCATATGACACAACCGGCTTGTTCTTCAAGTCTTACAACAAGCTGGTGATGGCCGGATACCAGGGCTGGTTTGCCGCTGAAGGCGATGGATCCAACCGCGGCTGGTACCATTACCAGGGACAGGGTGGATTCTACCCGGGCAATACCAATGTGGATTTCTGGCCTGATATAACGGAATACACTAAGCGCTACAAGAGCCCGTTCAAATTTGGTGATGGATCAGACGCTTATCTCTACAGCCCATTCGATGAAGAAAGCGTGGACCTGCATTTCAAATGGATGAAAGACTATGGTATCGATGGTGTGCACATGCAGCGATTCCTCGGAGAAGTGAAAGCCACCAATGCTTCCGGGAAAAGGCATTTCAATACCGTGCTCTCGCATGCCCTGAAGGCCGCTACCAAATACCGCCGCGCCATCAGCGTGATGTATGATCTCAGTGGCAGCCAGAGCTCCGACATGCATTACCTGCTTGACGACTGGCGGGAACTGCAAAAGCTCTATGGCCTCAACGACAACAAGAAACAGCCTGCCTATCTCTATCACAACGGCAAACCACTGGTCACCATCTGGGGCGTAGGCTTCAATGACAACCGCAAGTACAGCATTGCCGATGTGAGCAAACTGGTAGACAGTATCAAGGGAAAGGAAAACAAATATTCCATCATGCTGGGCGTGCCTTACTACTGGCGCACCCTGGGATCAGATACTGAAAAGTCATCCGCATTGCATGAGCTCATCAAAAAATGTGATATCGTGATGCCCTGGGCAGTGGGCCGCTACAATTCTCAACAGTACAATGCGCGAAACGTGTACGATGATATCCAGTGGTGCAAATCCAATAAGGTGGATTATATCCCGCTTGTATTCCCTGGCTTCAGCTGGGCCAATATGCACAAGGATGCCAGCCTTTACTACCAGATCCCAAGACTGAAAGGAGATTTTCTCTGGCAGCAGATCTTCGGTGCAAAGGATGCAGGCGCACATTCACTCTATGTGGCCATGTTCGATGAGATCGATGAAGGCACCGCCATCTTCAAAACAGCACTGGAAAAGAACACCCCGCTGAACGGAAATGACGGCCTGAAATTCGGAGGCATCGAAAATGACCTTACATCGGATTACTATCTCTGGCTAACCGGGCAGGGTGCCAACTGGTTCCATGGCGCATCCGGATATACCCGCGCCAAACCGGTAAGAAACTAACTGTAAACAGTATTCGTAAACTCAAACTGATACGAAATGAAATATTTTAAACCGATCATGGCAACATACCTGCTCCTGTTGGGACTGACCATTGCAGGATGCCAGAAAGCTGATGATTACTCATCCAGGGATACCAGCGGCCTGAAGCCCAAACCCGTAGACCCGGGACCGCCACCCGATCCCACCATGGTGGGCTTCGATCCCGCAGACGCTGATGCCGACTGGGAGATCACCGGCCCCAGGGCCGTGGATAAAGGCAGTAAGAAAGAAGGGGAAGCCAGTCTCAAAACGGCCATCGTTACCAACGAAGACTATTGCCATTTCATCAAGAAACGCCCAACTACCGTAGACACCAAGCTCACACGCGAGAACGGCCAGTTCGTTTTCTGGTTCTTCGTGTCCGATCCTTCACAACTGAAAGCGGATGGACAGATAGAAGTCACCAGCTCCAAAGAGTCCGACAAAAAGGAATACTCCTGGAACCTGGCACCGTTGATCCCCGGTCTGAAACCTGGCTGGAATGAGCTCAAACTCAATTTCGCCGTGGCTGATATTTCCGGTGATGGTGGTCCGGACCTTGCCGCCATCAATTTCTTCCGGATCTATTTCTGGACGAAAGACAAGGCGCATCCCGATGTTACCATCGCTATCGATGATCTCAGGTTCCGCCAGCGTCCTAAAGTGAATGAGTCGTTCGCCAACTGCGATGCAGATACCAACTGGGAGATCGTAGGCCCAAAGAGCGTAGACAAAACCAGCAGGAAAGAAGGCGAAGCCAGCCTCAAATCCGCTATCGCACTGAATGAAGATTATATGCACTTCATCTACAAACGCCCGGCAGCACTGAATGCTGGCCTTACAAAAGCGAACGGTCAGTTCAAATTCTGGTTCTACCTGTCTGATGCAAGCCTGCTGAAAGACGACGGACAGATAGAGCTCACCAGCTCCGGCGAATCCGATAAAAAGGAATACTCCTGGAACCTCGGGCCCATGATCCCCAACCTGAAATCAGGCTGGAATGAAATGACCCTCAACTGGTCGGATGCCGCAGAATCCAATGGTGACAATGGCCCGGACCTGGCTGCTTTCAACTTTTTCAGGATCTATTTCTGGACAAAAGATAAATCCCATACAGCTCCGCTTACGGTAGCCATCGATGACCTGAGGCTGGTAGAGAAACCATAACAATGATGAATATGCGAAAAAATAATTTTTACTGGAAAAAACTTATACTGTTTATTGCCTCCGGGATCCTGGCCCTGAGCGTGGCTGCTGTAGTGCTGCCTGGATTCACTAAGGACAAGCCCAAAGGCAATCCCATTATCCGTCATATGTATACGGCTGATCCATCTGCACATGTGTGGGCCGATGGCCGCCTGTACGTATACGCTTCCCATGATATTGCGCCACCCCGCGGCTGCGACCTGATGGACCAGTACCATGTATTCTCAACGGATGATATGGTGCACTGGAAAGACCATGGTGAAATGCTGCGCGCCAGCCAGGTTCCCTGGGGACGCAAGGAAGGAGGTTTCATGTGGGCGCCGGACTGTGCATTCAAAAACGGCACTTACTATTTCTACTTCCCGCACCCCAGTGGTACCGAATGGAATACCACCTGGAAGATAGGAGTGGCCACCAGCAAGAAACCAGCCAGCGATTTCAAAGTGATCGGTTATATCAAAGACATCGATCCCATGATCGATCCCTGTGTGTTCACCGATGACGACGGGCAGGTTTATTTTTATCATGGCGGCGGCGGCAC
Source organism: Pseudobacter sp. (assembly GCF_051955275.1). Taxonomy (NCBI): domain Bacteria; kingdom Pseudomonadati; phylum Bacteroidota; class Chitinophagia; order Chitinophagales; family Chitinophagaceae; genus Pseudobacter; species Pseudobacter sp. Next base: position 17,740 of record NZ_JBQCGW010000223.1, read on the forward strand.
CTGCAAGGGAGGCAAGCTCAAAGACAATATGATAGAAGTGGACGGTGAACTGAAAAAAATGGAAGGGCTGGAAGATTTCCATGAAGCCACCTGGGTACATAAACGCAATGGTGTTTACTATCTCTCTTATTCCGATAACCACGATGTGGATGGAAAACATAACCGCATGCGTTACGCTACCAGCAACAGCCCGCTGGGACCCTGGAAACACCAGGGAATTTATATGGACCCCACAGACAGTTATACCAACCACGGTTCCATTGTGGAGTTCAAAGGACAGTGGTACTCATTTTATCATAACAGTGTATTAAGTAATCACGACTGGCTCCGGTCCGTTTGTGTAGACAAGCTCTACTACAATGAAGACGGTACCATCAAAAAAGTGGAGCAGACCAGTGGTGTAAAACCTAAACCATGAAATCAGTTTTCTCGATAGCTGCAGGTTTGGTTGTGCTTCTTTCTTCCTGCTCTTCCAAAAAGGGCGAAGCGGAAAAACCCGTTGACCGCTGGGAGAAAGAGCATAGGAATCCGTTCATTACCCATATGTACACAGCTGATCCATCCGCCCATGTTTGGGCGGATGGTCGCTTGTACGTATACCCCTCACATGATATTGAACCACCACGTGGCTGCGATCTGATGGACCAGTACCATGTGTTCAGCACAGATGATATGATCAACTGGACGGACCATGGCGAAATCCTGCGCGCCAGCCAGGTGCCCTTCGGCCGGCCGGAAGGCGGCTTCATGTGGGCGCCCGACTGCGCATTCAAAAACGGCACTTACTATTTCTACTTTCCGCACCCCAGCGGTACGGAATGGAATACCACCTGGAAGATCGGCGTGGCCACCAGTTCCAGGCCTGCCAGTGACTTCACCGTGCAGGGCTATATTCCCGGACTGGATGCCCTCATCGATCCCTGCGTATTTGTGGATACAGATGGTAAAGCCTATTTCTACCAGGGCGGCGGCGGCGTTTGCAAAGGCGGCCGGCTCAAAGACAATATGATGGAGATCGATGGCAGCATGCAGAATATGACTGGCCTCGTTGACTTTCATGAAGCAGCCTGGGTGCACAAACGCAATGACACTTATTATCTCTCGTATTCCGATAACCATGATGAAGGCAATCTTCACAACCGCATGCGATACGCTACCAGCACCAGCCCGCTGGGCCCCTGGACCTACCGCGGCATTTACATGGATCCCACCGACAGCTATACCAATCACGGATCCATCGTGGAATACAAAGGACAGTGGTATGCCTTCTATCATAACAGTTCAAGATCCAAACACGACTGGCTGCGCAGTATCTGCGCGGACAAGCTGAGCTACACAGACAATGGCCTCATCAGAAAAGTGGTGCAGACGGCCGGAAAAAAATAAACCAAACAATATGCAGATCCGATTCAACCATATTCTTCTTCTGTTGCTGGGTAGCACCTGGCTCAGTTGCTCCAAAAGTGGAGATACCCCTGAACCCGAAGAAAAAAAGGAATGGCCCTCGCCCGTTGGCGATGTGGTAGGCAAGGTTACAGTTGGCTACCAGGGCTGGTTTGCCGCCAACGGCGATGGAGGCCCCATCAATATGTACTGGCACTGGACACAGGACTGGGGCAAACTCCCTTCGTCCACCAATAACGGAATCAAGAGCTGGCCGGATGTACGCGATTACACAAAGACCTATGCCACCGGATGGGCCGACCTCAATAACGGACAGCCTGCACATCTTTTTTCCAACTATGATGACCAGACCGTTGATATCCATTTCAGCTGGATGAAACAATACAACCTGGACTGTGCCGCCCTGCAGCGCTTCAATCCCAATGGTATCGAAGGCGGCATCCGCGATGCCGTTACCGCCAAAGTGAAAACGGCAGCTGAGAAGTACGGCCGCAAATTCTATATCATGTACGATGCAAGTGGCTGGAACAATATGCAGACGGAAATGAAAACGGATTGGACCAACAAGATGAAGCAGTATACTAACTCTTCCGCATATGCGAAACAGAACGGTAAACCGGTGGTCTGCATCTGGGGCTTCGGTTTCAATGATAACAACCATCCATGGCCTGCTGCCACCTGCATCGATGTGATCAAATGGTTCAAAGAACAGGGATGTTACGTGATCGGTGGCGTGCCTACGCATTGGCGCAGCCAGAACAGCGACAGCCGCCCGGGGTTCATAGAAGTGTACAAGAATTTCAATATGCTTTCTCCCTGGATGGTGGGCCGTATGAGCAAGATCGTGGACTCGGATAATTTCCTGGTGCAGACCAATGCTCCCGATGTAACTTTCTGCAAGGCCAATGGGATCGATTACCAACCCTGCGTAATGCCCGGTGATCTGCAGGAAAGACAACGCGTGCACGGAGAGTTCATGTGGCGCCAGTTCTATAATATGATCCGCGCCGGAAGTCAGGGAATTTATGTGAGTATGTTCGATGAATACAATGAGGGCAACCAGATCGCTAAAACAGCTGAGACCCAGGATTGGGTACCTGCCGGCTCCAACTTCCTGACGCTGGATGAAGATGGCACTGCCTGTTCTTCCGATTATTATATGCGGCTTGCCGGCGATGGCGGTAAGATGCTGAAGAAAGAAATAGCGCTCACACCGGCCAAACCAACGGCCGTTAAATAATCGGGGACCACTCGCTCGTCTCTGACGAGTGAGGAATATTTGCCCGTCTCCGGCAAGCGCCGTGTCGCCGGATGCCACGGAATAGAAGTCACTCGCGGGGACGCGAGCGACAGGGTACTGCGAAAGTAATCAGGAGTTTCCGGTGATCTGAACGAAGGTCTTTTCAAAGTCCACTCCGTAATTCTCTTTGTACTCCTTGGCGAATTTGGAAAAACTGTCTTTAGCCATTCCATGACGGCCGAGTTGCATCAGGCTTTTCAATTTGTACACCAGTGCCTCTTCATTGAGCTGATCAAAGAGGAACACGGCATTGGCAAAGCGAAGCGTAAGTTCTGCATTGGTCTCGGGATCCGCTGTGGTAGCGTATTTGACAAAGATATCGCTGATGATGCCGGATACTTCTGATTTATAATCATCCAACCAGCTGTAATGCAGTTGTGTAAGAAATCCTCCCCGTTGTATCAGTTCCAGCAGGCTCAGTACATACTGATTATTGATCATATACTGCCCGCTGGTAAGCTCACTGAACTTCCTGTAATCGATAAAGATATTCTCTTCTTCAACGAGCAGCCTTAGCTGGCCGCCATCACGGCTGATATTGATCCCGCCTATCTTCTCACATACTGTTTTCAGCTTGGCGATATTCACCTGGTAATTATTGCGTGCATCCTTGGAGGATTTGTCGGGCCAGAGCATCTCCAGTATCTTTTCGGGATTGATGCCTTTCCCATCCTTGCAGGTATGCAGCAGGATCAGTAAGAACAATTCTTTCAGAAGCGGAGAGAAGAGGGCAGTCTGCGCTTGTTTCTCCTTATTCAATACTTCAAATTGCCCGAAGAGGTAAATGCCTGCCGTATCGATAGCAGGGGCTATTGGCGGCGCCTGGTGCAGGAGCGGAGCAGCTGCAATTGTTGCTGCATCTGCAACGGGGACCGGTACAGTTGCAGGCTGACTGAGATCTCTTCCTGTGGAGGGTTTCTTTTTCTTCATGAACCACCATCTTGCTAAAGCTGCCAGGAAAACGCCACCTGCTATATAAAGCCAGGTACTGCTGCTTGCGGAATTACCGGGCGCCTCGGGAGCCAGCATTTTATTGGGTGGAAAATTGAGCGTGTATACCTGTACGTCAGTAGCACTGTCTTTATTGGTATGCAGGGTAACTGCCAGTAGCTTTTTTGATACAGGGCTGTAGAACAGGTCCACAAATGATTCCACATCCAGGAACTGGTAGGGGATGGTGTCCGCCATCAGTTCGTAACCGGGTGCATGCAATTGTCCCCGGATCAGCTGCAGCTTTGAGTTGAAGCGGTCGTTGGGATAGATGAGCGTATAATAATTATCGGTGCCTGGTTCCAGGATCAGGCTGTTGGAAAAACAGAAGGGATGCTCCGGTTCTTTCAGTTCTGTGAGTTTGGTGAATTGTTTATTCCGCACATCAAATGCCAGAAGATCGTAGGAATGGCGGGGATTCAGCATCTGGTCGCCGGTTTTTGAACCATAACCTCCAAGTATATACGCTGTATCACCTTTGGCGTTCACGCCGAGGGCCGCCAGGTAGCGGGGCATGAAAAAATCACCCTTCGGCTGGATGGTATCCCAGCGTTTTGTATTGAAATGATAACGCTGGATCAGGTTCTTATACTGAAGCTGTCCATACCCTGCCACCGTGTACAAAGAGGAATCGGCAGAGGAAATGAATTTATTGGCCTGCCAGAAAACGGTGAGGGGATCACTGCTGAAACTCTTGTCCCACCTGTTTTGCAGGGTATCATACACGCTGACGGCATGCTCATCGATATAAAAATTATACAGTTTGTTATCGATCTCATTATAAATACCCTGGTTTCCATAGGCCATCGATCTTCTTTTTTCAGAAAGACGGATGGTGCGGAGGGCATCATTCTTGAGCGAGTATTCGTAAAGGGAATCGGCGGAGATGATATACAGGACATCCCGTTCCTTATTGAAGGCCAGGGCCGGCACGGAGCTGGTGCGGGTGCTGTAAAGTTTTTTCCAGTACTGGTGCATCGGCGCGATCCAGCCCGGGTTGCTGATGATGTATTTTCTTCCCGCCACCTGTTCCGTGGCCTCGTTCCCACCCAGCTCATTGAGCGGAAAATGATAGCGGAGCTTATCATTCCGGGTGATCCTGACCTCACGGATGAGGAATGGGGCAACATCTGCAGTCTGGAAACCCGGCAGGTCGTTGGCGCCGAAAATGATGCGGCAGCAGAGTGGACTTTCCGATTCTGTATGGCTGGAGCCGAGACTCTTGTTATTGATGAGGAATTCAACGGACCTGTCTTTCCGGTTGAAACGCAAGATCACCTGGTTCCATTGATCGAAGGCGGACAGGGAGTCCACGGGCGCGCTGATGTATTTTTCACCGGTGATGAAATTGAGCAGCCGCTGGCGTTCATTGTAAACGATATCGATATTCCTGTTCTGGTCCGTAACAATGCGGAGCAGGTACCCGAAATATACGGGCATATTGGAACGGAGCATGAAATCGAAGCGCAGGTCGGTGTTCTCTTCAAAACAAACGGACTTACCAGGGGTAAGGTTGAAGGAGGTTCTTTTCTCCTGAACAGTCTCATGGCTGGCGAATTGCAGACCAAAGGACTGACTGAAAGCAGGTAGCCAAAAGAAAATGATAATCAATGATATTACTATGGTTCGCAGCATCTGATTCAAATCTAAAAAAAGTTTAACATAGGTCAAACTTTCATTTTGTTGTGGCGAAGTTGCAACGCTAAGAAGTTATATTTGAATATGCGAAGCCTCCTGCTTTCCGTGATGATGGTGTGCATGTTTCCCTGCCTTTTACGCGCAGCCGTGGACACCATTCCTGTGTCCCGGAAAATCGAGGCACTGGGAGATATGGTAACGCTCAAACTCACGCAGAGCTCGGACCTCGAGACCATTGGAGTAACTACTCCGGGGCTTGCTATCAGCCTCAGTCCGAATGCCGAATCGGCCACCAGGCTGGGCTTCAGTTACCGCTTCATATCATTTGGCATCCGCTTCGTTCCCAGATTTCTTAATGGTAATAATGACGATGCATTAAAAGGAAAAACCAGCAGCAAAGGATTTAGCCTGGGCTTCAATTTCAGGCACTGGATGCAGAATCTGTCGTGGAACCGCACCCGGGGCTACTACCTGGAGAACACGAAAGATTTTCTGCCCGGCTGGACGGCGGATTCTCCCTACATTCAGTTCCCTGACCTGGTGTTAACACAGTATGAAGGCAGCACGGCGTATAATTTCAATCCTGATTTTTCCGTGAATGCCAGCATCACACAATCTGAAAGACAGTTGAAGAGTGCGGGCAGCTTCATCCCGGTGCTCTATTATAAATATAATATCAATGAAAATAAGACGGTACCTGAGCCTGGTGCACCTGTACAAAAGGGCAGGAACTTTGAAGTGTTGCTGGGAGCCGGTTATCATTATAATTTCGTGTGGAAGCAGAAGTTCTACCTGGCGCTGGGACTGACACCTGCGGCAGGGTATACCTTCACCAGGCTTACCAGCCGTTATGAAACCTACAGGACTTCAGAAAATGAACGGCACTTTATGTTCCGGCTCGATGCGCGGGCGGGGATCGGCTATAACAGCAAGCGGTTTTTCACAGGTATCTATATGCGCTCTGCAGGATCTGCTTACCGGGAGCAGGAAAGTAACGTAACAGTGGAGAAAGGGCAGGGCGTTTTTCACCTGGTAGTGGGTTTCCGCCTGAATGCACCTTCCTGGATTAAAAAGCCAATAGAAACAATTACTGACAAGATTGGTATTAAATGATTCTTTAATTTTAAAGAGTCTCCCATCAAACCATAATCTTTCGTGTATGAAACAATTAACCGGACTGTTATCCCTCCTGTTACTCAGTGTAATGGGCTTTGCGCGGCAAGGCGGCAAAAATGATGTAGTACTTAAAATAACCGGTGATGAGCTTACCGGAAAAGTGCAGGCTATCAATGATTCTGCAATTGTATTCTCTTATGCCGGTGAAAGTCTTACTTACAGCATCAAAAAAGCGGAGATACTGAAGATCACTTATGCCAGTGGCAGGATAGAGGTGTTCAACAGGCCAACGGCTCCACCCGCTGCAGGCGGTGCTTCGCAAAAAACTGCTGCCGGAAATATGGAAGCACATCATAATAAAGTTGCCTTCCTCCCTTTCACTTTTGTAAAGGATG
>NZ_JBQCGW010000224.1:0-18414 GCF_051955275.1 Pseudobacter sp.
TGGGATTGCATATCACTTACCACGTCATTACGATAGGTAGCCAGTTCTTCCCTGCTGGTGACCTGCACATCTGCCTGCGCAAAGAATACATGCTGATCATCATTGACTGGGTTGCGGATCAGGTTGAAATCATATGCGCTCCTATTGCTTTTCAATGGCTGATAGAAACGGGGAATAGTAGTGTCCCGCCTGGTAAGATAGCCTGCGGGAACAGATAGCTGTACAAATTGCTGACCGGCATCGGGATAAAGCGTATAATGTCCACGGGCATCTGTTCTGACCGTAGCCGTTCCACAACTCACCACAACATCTTTCACCCCTTTCCCTTCACAGCGCACACGTCCTGTGATCTTTTGCTGTGCCATGGCCGGCATGGCATTGATCAATACCAATACCAGCAGACAATAAATGCTGTTTGGGATCTTGTACATTTTTTATGGCTTGGATAAATAGTCGTCGATACCTTTCTTAACAGCACTCCAGTAATCGTATTTCTTGATATGGATGAGGTCGAAAATAAAATAGCCGTCGCAGGCGCTCATTGCTGCATCTACGGTCTGTGCAACCTGGGTGGGTTTGCCTCCGCCGGTCCAGCCTGAACCATTGCCTACATCAGGGCCGCCCACTACGGTATTGCTACCGATCATGCTCTTTGCCCTTTTGCAGAATCCTTCCACCGTCCATTCAGTGCTTCCATAGATGCTGCTGGTGGAAGCGTATGCGCCGATCATAGTGATATCCATCAGGTCTCCATAACCGTAATTCTTATAATCAGAATTGGCCCAGGAAGGATAGAATTGTGCAGTATTGTAGTCCGGGCCTGCCCAGTTCACCCCTACATCGTAATAAGTGGAATACCATCCTCCCACATATACGCCGAATTCCATTTTATTGTTCACCGATTTCACTTTCGTTCTGGCTTTCTCCATGAAGTCGTGGATGGTCTTTGCGCGGAAGGCCATCCATTGTTTGAAATATTTCGGCATGGTAGCAGGAAGCGGATAATAGGAAGTGCCGGGAACGATTACGTCATTGGGGAAATTCGTAACGGTTTCACCGATATAAGTCTCGAATTTGCTTTTCGCCTGTGGTGAAAAATCCGTCTGGAAATTATTGAAACGGGCACGGTCCAGGATAATGCCATCCACATTGTATTTGGCAAGATCCCCGATGATATTCAAAAGGAATTGCTGCACCGCATCGTTGTGGGGGTTCAGGAACTTCGTTCCATAATCGTTATCCGGATCGGTGGTGGCATCCAGGTCCATCACATTGATCAGGCCTGAGGGATGATTCATGGTGGAAGCCCAGTCTTTTTTGGAATTATCCCTGAACAACAAACCCTGTTGCCCCAGGCCATATGAATATTTGTTGCCGGCTACAAAAGTGTTGATGGCTGCATAGATCTTGAGCCCTTCTGTGCGGCAGGCATCTATGAAAGCCTGGAGGTAGTCCCAGGTTTCCGTTCGCTCATAGAATACATATCCTGCATCGCTCCAGTAATCCAGTTTATGCACCTGGTCAACCTGAGATGTCTGGAACAATGCGTCGCCCATGGTTGGGCGAACATCCAGCACAATGGCGGTGAGGCCGGCATCCTTTATCTTTTTGACATCCTGCTGGATCTTTGTTTTGTTATTGGCATAGTCCGGGAAATTGGCAGCGGCGTCTATCCAGACGATCCTGGGTTTCTTACTCTTATCATTACCCGGAGTAACAGGGTCCGGATCTCCCCAATCCCTGGTGATCTCTTTCGCTTCTTTTTTGCATGACATCAATGACATGCCTGACAATGTCAGCAAGAGCAGGGCTGCAACAAAATTCTTTCGATTCATCTGTAAAATGCTTTCGTGTTATGGTTTGTCAGATGTAAAGAAGTGGAGAGCTTTAATGACGGCCTCTCCACTTCTGCTCTCTGGCTATATTATTTGTCAATACAATCGAATTCATAACAGGCGAAGTTCCCTGTATTGAAGTCGATGGTGAATACCTGCATTTTGTATCCATCAGTGGTAGGTGCGATCAGCACATCACCGGATGCACTTACAATGGAACCCAGCTGGCCATAATTGGCCGAGAATACCAATGCATTGCTGGAATTCACATTGCCTGAGAAATTACCCATACCTGAAACATCATACAGGTACAGTTCTGAATTGATGCCCCAGTTGGGGAAATGGCTTGGGCAATAGAGCGCCAGGTATTTTGCATTGTTGAACTCTTTGGCATCGGTGAGGTTATTGTTGATACCCCATGCATTACCGGATGTTTGTGCCGCCAGGGATGCTGTCATGGCGCCGCTCTTGTTCAGGTAGTAAAGATTATCATTTCCACCATCGTAGAAGCCGATGAATGAACCATCATTGGCATCATTTGACCTGGATGACATCTTTCCGATATTCACACCGCTTCCCCAGTAAGGAATGCCGGATGCATCCACCACTTCGGCACTGCCTGCTACACCGCCATTCACAGTCCAGCGGACAAAAGATTTAGAGCCGGCTCCACTGGTGCCTTCACAGGTGGCAATGATCACCGCTTTATCATTCAGGTCTCCATTCACAGACAACTTGCTGCCCAGCGGGAAGCCGGAAGTGTTTGTCCAGGTGATAAAGGATGCAGGTGTGGCGGTCATGGAAGCTGACTTGTAGATCTTTACCGGTGCACCATTGGCTGCCTGGTCAAGCAGCAGGATATTGCCTTTTGCGTCGCTGGCAATAGCTCCGTTGCCGGCTGCAGCTCCGAGGGTCATTACCCCCACATATTTTCCGGTGCTCCTGTTATAATATTTTGGCGCTGATCCGTCACCGGTAGATACGGCCACGAAATTGCCGGATGCTGCCAGGCTGGGTTTGGAACCATTGGAATAACCCAGGTCATCCAGTTTCAGGTTGAAGCTCAGTGCCTGGGAACCCGACCTGAAGCCGTAAGTGATCTTTGGCGGCGCCATTTTCTGCACCTGGTATACTGTTTTGGAAACTCCGTCATGCGCCAGTACAGTGATGGTAGAAGGAGCGTTCAGGTTCATATGCGTCAGTGGCTCAACTACCGTGGCGTGTGGCGATACGGAAACTTCAACATCCACATTCGACAGGTCTTCCGCCGTGATCAGTGAAACAGTTTTTGCATTCTGATCTATCAATCCTGTAACACCGAGGGCTTCGATGGAGAAGAAGGTCAACGCTGATTTACTGGATTTTGTACGGACAGCGGAAATAGTGATATTCCTTACAGTGCCGTCCGCTCCGGTAAGCGTGAATGCATTCTCCTTGGTGAGATCAAGGATACTTAAGGAAGGGGAGATCTTTGCATTATTCACCAAAGCCGCTTCCAGCTTCATTTCCTTCATGTATACATCAGTCTCATTGGAGCTGCTCTCCGGATAGAACCAGGGTACCGGAATGATGATCTTCTCCTTTGCATTGGCAGGAATGAGGTACCGGATCGCTTCCTCGCCTCTGAAGGGACCGGAAGCAAACTTCACCGTTAAACTGCCCATATCTGCATCTGTTCCCACGGCAGGGACCAGATCAGGCTTCTGACAGGAACCCAGTGCTGTTGTTATAGCAACAAGTGTGAGGTATAATATCTTTTTCATAACAGTTGTGTGCTTAGAGATTAATTCCATTCAGGAAATTGTTTGATGGATACATTATTGGTGATCTCCGATGAAGGAAGCGGGAACCTGTACATTTTTTCAGGGAAATTCCGGTCTTGTTTGTCGCAGTCCACATAGGTATAAACAAACTGTCCGCTTCCATTCTTTTCGATCCTGAGGCCATGCACCCTTGTTCCTGTGAATGCCGTACTGGCCAGGCCCCAACGTCTCATATCCCAGTAATACAATCCTTCATAGGCCAGTTCAACCTTGCGTTCCTGTCTTATCTGTGCCAGTAAGGCTTCACCTGATTTATCGGTATATGGCAGGTTCACGCGTGTTCTGATCTGCCTCACGGCACTATTGGCCAGTGCGGGCGCACCGCTATGGTAGCAGGCTTCAGCATAGTTGAGCAATACTTCACCCAGGCGGAGGGCGATCCAGGGACGGGTGGAATTGTCCTTGCTCAGATCGATGCTCTCATCCAGGAATTTGCGCAGGAAATATCCGGTAACGGTCCTTCCTGCTGGTACTGCATCTGTTTTCCAGTTGGCGTATCCATCCTTTCCACCTACAAAAGCTTCTATGGTCCTGCCTTTCCAGCCAGCGCCATTATACAGCACTGATGCTTTGAAGCGGGGCTCCAATGCGTCATAGGGAGGTGTATTGGTGGTACCGGAAGTATTATGCCATTCAGACCAGTCGGGGAAACCTCCTGTGTTGGCCAGTTCGTAAGACTCCACCATCTCCTGGGGAGGTGTGCCATAAGCGCCGCTTCCTTCCTTGTCGCCACCGGGAGAATAAAAGGCGTCGAAGCTATGGGTGAATACACTCTTATTGAAGCTGTACTGGATAATGGCTTCCGTATTGCCGTCATTGAATGCATCTGCATAATTGCCGGTGAGCTGGTAATTCATTTTCAGAACTTCTTCCGCTGCAGACTTTGCCGCTTCCCAACGTTTTGCATACAGCATGGCGCGAGACATGAACCCATAAGCAGCACCACTGGTCAGCCTGCCTTTTGCATTGATCGAAACAGGCAGGTTCTGTCCTGCGAACGTGAGATCATTTTGTACGAAGTCCCATCCGGCAGCCTCTGTACTCAAAGGAGTGGATTTGGAAATTTTGGTAAGATCTTCATCGTAGATGATCACTTCCCTGTATCGTTTCAGCAGATCGAAATACAGGAATGCACGGAAGAAACGGATCTCAGCTTCGAGACGTTTTGCGTCATTGGCGGGCAGTGAACTGCCGTATTTTTTCAGGTTGCTCAACGCTTCGTTCACGCGGCGGATCTTATCATATACAGCGGACCAGGTGCCTAAATAAACCGATACATAACCTGCCGTCAGCACGGGGCCGCCATATGCCACCTCGTTAGGGATGAACATATAGGCGTTATAGGTCATGGAAGAATATTTGAGCATATCGGTAAACCCTTCGGTCATACCTGCTGAAGACTGCCCTGAATTGAAACTTCCGAAGTAGTTCAGATCGTGATAGAAATTGTTCACAGCAAGTTCTGCATACTCCACTTTGCTCCAGACCAGTTTGTCCGAAGCGGCATCAGTTGGGGTGAGGTCCAGGTATTTTTTACAGGAAGCAGTTCCGAGCAGCATTCCCAACACCATTGTATTGATCAATAATCTTTTCATTCTTTAATTTTTTAGACCATCAGGATGATCCTTCGCGGGGATCTTACAGGCCTGCGTTTGGGTGGATGGATTAAAAATTCAGAGTTACTCCGGCTGTGAAGATCTTTTGCTGTGGATAATAGCCATTGTTCACACGAGGAGCCTCAGGGTCGATGCCTTCAGGCAGGCCGGAGATGGTGAAAATATTCGATCCTTCCACAAACACACGGAGGCGGTTGATATGAAGTCTTTCCGTCAGTGATCTCGGAATGCTGTAGCCGATCTGGGCAGATTTCAGTCGCACATAAGAACCGTTCCGGAACCAGAAAGTGGAAGCCAGTCCGTTATCACCTCCATGTGTGGTTGAACTCAATGTCAGGCGTGGGAATGATCCATTGGGATTGTCCACGCTGTAAGCGTTCTCCACCAGGAAGAGGGGTGAGTTGGCGCCTTCCTTGAAGGTTTGCGTCCAGATGGTGTTATCATCATAACCATTGTAGTAAGTACCGGTCATGGATACATCAAACCTGGCACCTCCGGTGAATTGTGCGTTGAAATCGAAACCATTCCATTCTGCTCCAAGGTTCAGACCATACATCAGTTCCGGACGGTTGGGCCTTCCGATCAGACCTCTGTCCTGGTAATCGATCTTTCCATCTCCATTCAGGTCTCTGTACCTGATATCTCCCACATTGGGGCGGCTTCCGTACCATGCAGCCTCATCGATCTCCTTTTCAGAACGGAATAATCCATCGGCTACCCAGCCGGAGATAACGCCTATCTTTTTACCGCTGACCTTCTGGATCTCGGGATCATTGGGGCTGTCGTTATACCGTACCCATCTGCTGGTTGCATAGCTGAAATTGGGGGCGATGGTATACCTGAATGGTTTGCCTGCCACCTGAAGGGTATTCTGATGTTTCAGTAACAGCTCAAATCCTTTTGAATCTGTTTTTCCGAAATTCTCATACGTGAAATAATAGCCGCCCATGGAGGGGGGATAACCGGATGACATGGACATCAGGATATCATAGGTGTAGGTATAGAACACATCGAATTCTGCGCTCAGCAATCCTTTCAGGATGCTCAGGTCGAAACCGGCATTGTATGAGAGCGTTTTTTCCCAAGAAAGATTGGGGTTGGCAATTACGCTGGTGTACATGGAATTGCTGATATTGCCATTCAATGGCAGCTTGTTGCCAAATGAATAAGTGCTCAGGTAAGAATAAGCGCTTACATTATCATTACCCAGCAGACCCACCGATGCCCTGATCTTCAGGTCATCCAGGAAGGTATACTTTTCCATGAAATTCTCTTTGGATACTCTCCAGGCCACAGAGGCAGATGGAAAGAAGCCCCATCTCTTGCCGTCCACATTCCCGGAAAATTTATAAGAGCCATCATAACGACCGGTGAACTCTGCCATGTATTTGCTGGCGTAATCATACCTGGCGCGGAATACATAGCCTACAGACCTGGTTTGGTTGCTGCCTCCGCCAATGGGAGAATTGGCCGGCGTACCCAGTCCTAACTCCGGCAGTTCAGGGAACATGATATCCTTTGCGTAGGCAGAATGACTATTCGATTTATAGTCGCGCACCTCGGCAAGCACCAGGGCATCAACAGCATGCTGTCCGAACTTTTTGTCGTAGGCAAGACTTGTCTGGCTAACCAGCTGTTGTGCATTCGTCTGGCCTTCGCCGAGTGAGTTGAAGTTCACACTTTTTGCATCCAGCATTTTTACGAACTGGTGCTGGTTGGTACCATCGGGCAGGCTGATGGCGTTTACATAATAAAATTTGTCCAGGTTCTTATTGCGGGTGGTCCATGCATCGAAAGAACCATAGGTCTTCAGTTTCAAACCCTGTACCCAGGGGATCTGCCAGGTCAGGCCGAGATTGGTCTGAAGGTCGATGCCATTGGTTTTTTTGTAACCCGACTCATAGATGGCAGCCAGCGGGCTGTTGGGAATGGCCGAGTTATTACGGGGAGGCACACCTGTATACAGGCCCTGGTAAGTTTCGGGAAGATAAGGGTGCATGGCGATGGTCTGCTTTCCAATGGAGAACCAGCCCAGCTCTCCCGCATAAGGATCAGAATCCGTACCACCTGCGCCATAACCTGGAGTTTGTTTATTGGTAACGGCGCCTGCCACACCCAGGTCGAAGGTGAGGTTCTTAGCTACCTGGGCGGATATATTCGTTCTGAGGTTATACCGTTTGAAATTGAAATTGTCGATATTACCTTTCTGATCCTGCATACCGAGTGAAGCAAAGTATTTCAGATTCTCTTTGCTACCCTGCAGGGAGAGGCTATGACGTACATTCCGGCCTTCGCCAAATACTTTGTCGATATAATTGACATTGTCCCATCCATCCGTAGGATCCCCGTTTCTCATTTTCTCTATATCCGATTTCTTAAAAATGGGGGTATACTCGTTTTCGTTGGCAATGGTGCCGTTGGCGAGTTGGTCCATCATGTCTGCCATATTGTAATAATGGGCAAACTGCGGACCGTTCATGAAGCGGGGAAAATTGGCATTCAGGGAAATGCCTGAGGTACCGGTATAGTTGATGGTAGGGGTTGCGCCCGATCCTTTTTTAGTGGTGATGATCACTACCCCACCTGCCGCCTGAAGCCCGTAAACAGCGGCGGAGGCACCATCCTTCAAAACAGAAACACTTTCAATGTCGTTAGGATCTATATCATTGATGGAACGTGGGATACCGTCAACAATATAAGTAACCCCAACCCTTGAACCGCGGATGCGGAGGGCTGCCTGATCACTTCCCGGCTCGCCAGACTCCTGTACAGATGAAATACCCGGCAGCCGCCCGCCCAGCAGGCTGGAAACGTTGGTGGCAGGTCCTTTCAGAAGGTCTGTACCTTTCAGTGTGGATACGGCGCCGGAAAGAGTTCCTTTCTTTTGCGAGCCATATCCCACCACCACAACATCGTTCAGTGCTGCTACATCGCGTTTCAATATCACATCAGGTACGGAATTCCCGCTGACGGCAATTTCCTGGGGCAGCATACCGATGTAAGAGAAGATCAGGACTGCGCCATTCTGAGCATTGATGGAATATTCGCCGCTACTGTTGGTAAGGGAATTCGAACTGCTTCCTTTTACCGAAACAGTCACTCCGGACAAAGGCTTGCGGCCTTCATCCAGCACTATTCCTTTTACCTGACGTTGAGCAAATGCGGAAAAATAACTTCCGGTGAACAATACAATCAATAGTAACCAATGGCGCATGCCAATACTATTAACTTTTGACTTAGAACATAGCATAATGCTTGGTTGTGATATTTGAACAATAAAAACTGATTATTATTTGTTTACAGATCCACTGGAACAAGGATCAGGGGAGTGGGCAAACAAGAGGCTCCCGGTGGTGAGTAAGTGAAGTTGATCTCCTGTATCTCTTTAGAGGGATCCGGCCTGAAGATCTCAATAAGGATCGCTTCCGGCTTGCCTTTGGTGATCAATTGACTTGAAGGATACTGCCTTACGGTCTTTTTCATGCGGGCATCATACAGGGCCATGGTAAGCCCCATGCCTCCGCACCACTGGCCATTGTCAGATCTGGCATTCCAGGTGATCAATGCCAGCCCTTTACCGTTGGTGCTTTTCCATTTCAGGTTGGTATTATAAAGTACGCCATAGTTGCCGGCATTCTTCGCATCCTGTTTTTCTGCGCCAATAGTGCCCGTGATCCAGGGATCATCTTCCCCATCGGCAACGATGAGCTGACAAACACCATTTTGAGTATCGATCGTATCCCTGTTGGTGATCTTGTAATTCGATACAGGAAAAACTCCCCTGCCTGCATTCACGTGACTGAAAGGGATTAGGGTATCGATGGCGGGAAATGCTTTGGGGCCTGATTTCTCCGGTGCTGTCTGCAACACACTGATCAATGCCGGCTGATCGATCACAAACTCATAAAACCCATGGACCAGCTCATCATAATGGACCACCTGCTTTTCTAATTTTTCATCAATGGCGATCACTGCTCCCGGTTTCACCACCCGCAGGTTATTGACCTCATTGGAGGTAAAGAAATCCTGCAAGCCCTGTTTACCGATCTGGAAATAGTTGGTGCTGGGTTTTTGAGAGGAGTATTTGAGCATCCTGATACGCATATCCTCCTTACCCAGGTTCCTGATCACAGCCGAGATCTTTCTTGGCATCTTCTGCGGTACCGTTACACCGTTCACATTATATACATATAACCTGACCGCCCCCGGGCTCACTTCTTCCTGCAGGGCGATCGCCTCAGGAATACGGATATATTCCGGATCATCTGAGATAATGAATTGTGGTCCCGGCTGAATGGTTTTGTGGTAGCTGATCTTAGGCAATTTCTCTGTGAGGAAACCTTCCAGCAGAACGATATCCCCCGGCCTGGCGCCCGTAAGTTTTTTAGAGATCTGTTCTGGGCTTGTTTGTGCCTGTGCTGCGGATGCGATGGAAAGTAAAATGAAAAAAAATCGTAATATTCTCATAACAGATGGTTAAGGGGTTTTAGAGAGTATCGGATGTTTTTACAGCTGGCCCTCCGGAATCACAACAAATGAAAACCCGACCATCACAAGTCCAGGCATAGAGAGCCGGAAACTGGATTGAGCTTTGGCTATAGCAACCGTATTTCCAGTCCAAATTATGAAAATTATTATTAAAAACCCTTTACTTAATATATTTTTTTATTAAGATCATGATATTTTGACATTAATATTTTAAATAAAGGCTTTTGTTGTACATTCTCCGGCCTGGCAGTCCCCACTTTCAAAAAACTTTTCTTAAGTGTATCTTCACCCGGAAATACTATAAATTCTGTTATGACATTTTGGAATGATCTGGAAAATGAAAACAAATCGGGCATTGCTTTCAGGAACAGCTCTGTAAAAAAGGAGATCATCAGCATTCTATCGTTTTCTGGTAACAAAACAATCTCTGAGTTAAGTAAGCTGTTGTTGTTGAGTGTGCCGAAAATAACCAACCTGATCAATGAGTTGATCGCCCATGGCATCGTCAGTGACTTCGGAAAATCAGGAGCAGCCAGTGGGCGTAAACCCAGCATTTATGGGCTGGTGGCAGATTCAGGTTTTTTCCTGGGGGTGGACGTGAAGCAAAACCATGTTAACATCGGGCTGGTAGATCTTAGCAAGAAGCTGATCGCCGTTTCGGAAAATATTCCTTACAAACTCTCTAATGAAAAAGGATCGCTCGATGAGTTGTGTGCGATCATCAGGTCTTTTATCGTCAGCGCCCCGGTGTCTGACGAAAAGATCCTGGCCATGGGGCTGAACCTGTCTGGCCGTATCAATTACAGTACGGGTTACAGTTATAGTTTTTTCCATTTCAGTGAAGTGCCGCTCAGTGTATATATGGAGCAAACGATCGGAATAAAGACCTTTATTGAAAATGACTCCAGAGCGATGGCCTTCGGTGAGTTCATTGCCGGTACTGTAAAGCATGAAAAGAATGTATTGTTCCTCAATCTGGATTATGGCATCGGGATGGGGATCATCATCAATGGTCAGCTTTATTATGGTAAGTCGGGCTTTGCGGGTGAGCTCGGCCATATTCCCTTCTTTGATAATGAAATCATTTGTCAGTGTGGTAAGAAAGGCTGCCTGGAAACCGAAGCTTCCGGGAGGGCGCTGACACAGTTGTTCGGGGAAAAGATAGAGAATGGTTATGCCAGCAGTATCACCAGGGAGGTTCCTGTAAAAGACATCAAGCTGTTCCACATTATTCAGGCAGTGAAAGGAGATGATGTGCTGGCCATCGACCTGGTTGCAGAGATCGGGGAAAAGCTGGGAAAAGGCATAGCCATGCTGATCAACCTGTACAACCCTGAACTGATCGTATTGGGAGGTGCATTGGCTGAAACGGCCGAATATATTCTGCTCCCGATCAAAAGCGCTATCAAAAAGTATTCTCTCAACCTGGTGAATACGGATACCCAGATAAGGCTTTCTCAGTTAAAGGAAAAAGCCGGAGTAGTTGGGGCCTGTCTGCTGGCAAGGGACAGGGTGCTGGAAGCGCGCTGAGACTGCACGAAGAATTTCAGATATTCAGGATCGTAGCTGATCAGTCATCTGGCAGCATCAGGAAAATATAACAGGAAACGATCAATACACAATGTGCAGGTGATCCCGGCACATTGTGTATTGATCGTCTACCCGAAGCGGAAGCTAAAACTGTTGTCAGTTCTCAGGCGACAACACGAATATTTTCAAATTGTTTGTATTCAGGTATTTTTTCGCGGCCTCCTTAAAGCTCTGTGCAGTCACCGCTTCAATTCGTTTTGTTGCCTCTGTGATGTCTTTAGGCTCTTTGCCCAATTGCAATTTAGCGCATATCTGGCTAAGCCAGTATTCGTTCTTCCTGAGCTGAACTTCCATGCTCTTTGCAAACTCCGCTTTGAATTTGGTCAATTCACCAGAAGATGCACCATTGACAACCAGCTTTTTCAATTCGTCTTTAGCAGCCATCGTCAGCTTCTCAACCATTACTGGTGCGCAAGTAAACCCAATACGCAGCTCATACCGTTTGCTATTATCCAGCATGCTCAGTGAGATACCAGGTGAATAAACCTCATGCTCTGTCCCGCGAAGCCTTTCCGTCATCCTAAGTTGTACGATATCCCTGATGGCCGTCATATTTCCTACCACATTGCTGTCTTCCGCATAAATTCCATCCAGGATCATTGTTACTGTAGACCGGTCTGTCTTCCCTTTTTGAATGAGCTTGGTGAACCCACCTTCAGGATATGCATATTGAATGTAATTGGTACCTTCATTCCTGTTCAGCGAAGGAAGACCTGCCAGATATCGCTGCACCAGCGGTTTGATCGATTTAAGATCGAAGCTTCCCACGAATACAAAAGTGAAATCAGAAAAATCAGCAAAACGTTCTTTGAATATTTTAAGAGAGACCTCCGGATCGATCATATCCACTCTTTCCGCAAAAGCCGCTCTTTTACGAAAGTGATGGCCGTACATGACGGCATTGATAGAATCAGCATATACATTTGACGGCCTGCTGTATCTTTTCATGGCCCTGTCTTTCGCTTCTTTGAGTACGCCAGCAACCAGTTCCTTATCCAGTCTGGGTTGAGTAAAATTGAGATACATCAGTTGAAAAGTGGATTCCAGGTCCTTTTTACTGGTGTTCGCATTCACCCCTTCATAGTTTTCGCTGATAAAAGGATTTACCTGCATGATCTTTCCCGTCAACACCCTCGATAATGTTTTACTTTCCAGCTCACCAACACCTCCCCTCGAGAGGATCCCTACAGCATCGATGGCCGACTGATAATCCTTATCCGGATAGAGCGAACTTCCTCCCAAACTGAAACCGGCAATCAATATCTGATCGTTCCTGAAATCAGTTGGTTTGAGTACCACTTTTATTCCATTACTTAATTTCCAGGTAGTGATTCCCATTTCCTGATCTGTAGTTTCCGAAATGATGCTCCCTCCTTTCGGTAATTCGTTCATCAGTTTCCTGGTCACTTTCTTTTCTTCCTGAACAACCAGTTCCTCTTTATCCACCTCAGCTGTCCATTTCTCCAGTTCTTCCACGCCAGGAAGCTGTTCCTGTTCATTCAATGGTGCTATCACATAGAAATCCCTGTTCTTATGATTGCAGAACTTTTCAATGACCGCCTGAACTTCTTCCAGCCCGATATTTTTGATATGCCGATTGTAGAATTCATTGTAGAATTCAGCGGATGGATAAGGAATATTCTTCAAAAAAGCGTTTACATATACCGCTATATAGCTTTGAGAAGTAACCTTGTTCCGCTCTCCAAACTGATAATCCCTTTTTTCAATAAAGGAAGCCTTCGCGCGATCCAGTTCATGCTGGTCAAAGCCTGATACTTTCACCTTGCGGATCTCACGCATGATGGCCTTGAACCCTTTTTCGTATTCACCGGGGTTCACCGTAACATTTACAGAAGCTGATCCCAGCGAAGCGAACAGGTTTTCAATTTTTACACTTCCACTCAGAAAAGGCATTTCAGCGCCTCTCCGCAAATCATTATTACGGTTGGCCAGCATTGTATTGAAAAGGCTGACGATCATGGAATTCCTCAGGTCCAGCTCAGATTGTATCTTGTCCGGTGCAGGATATTTATGCAGTACCTGGATAGTGGTATTGGTGATCTCTTCATCCAGGATCGTCTGAAAATGTTCCCTTTCTATTTGCGGTATCTTCACTTCCTCCGGTTGAACGCCATTGGAATTCTTTTTCAGATCGCTGAAAAGGGCAATGATCTTTTTCTCCATTTCAGCTGCATCAAAATCACCTACTGCAATGATCGACTGCAGATCAGGCCGGTACCAGTCCTGATAGAATTTTTGCAGATCGGCAGCCTTTGCATTTTTCAATACACTATCGATGCCGATGGGTGATCTCTCTGCATATTTAGCCCCATTCAACAGGTTAAACAGGCTTTGCTCCCTGATGCGCTGCTCCAATCCCTGACGCTGTCTTTTCTCAGCCAGGATGATACCGCGTTCTGCATTCACGCCGGCTTCAGTGATCTCGATATTCCGGGCCCAATCTTTCAGGATAGCCAGGCCGGTGCCGATCAGATTGCTGTCCGTAGGAATGGGAAGCTGGTACACTGTTTCATCATAACTGGTATATGCATTCAGGTCAGCCCCGAATTTAACGCCTGCCTTTTCCAGGAAATCGATGACTGTATTTCCGGGAAAATTCTTTGTTCCGCGAAATGCCATATGCTCTAAAAAATGCGCCAGGCCCCGCTGTTCAACGGTCTCATGAACGGAACCGATCTTATTCACCAGGTAAAGCACCGCCCGGTTCTCCGGATTCCTGTTCTTACGGATATAATACTTCAAACCATTCGGTAACTCACCGGTAACAACAGCCGAATCATCCGGCAATATCTTTTTATCCAATCCTTCCAATGAAACTTTATCATCTTTACAGGATACTGCACCGATCATCAATAGAAACAACACCAGAATACCAGCTCTTCGTTTTATCAGAATGCTCATAATGGAAAAATAAAATGATTAACTATTACACAATTTCTTTGATGGGAAAAGATCAAAGATCCCTTCCTGGCGGATGATCATCATACCATGACGGTCATCCGAAATCCCCTCCTGCAGCGTATAGGTATACCGGGTAGCATTTCCATCCAGTAAAGAGGGCATGTATTTATACTGGATGCCAACAGCTTCCTGTTGCAGCAGGGAGCCCACTTCAACTATATGGGTGCTCAGTACAAACAGGCTCTGCCTGTAACCCAACATGGCTTTGGCCACGCCGGAAGTGGCATCGAAGGCATCCTTCACATTGGTTCCTTTAAAAAGCTCATCAAAAATGATCAGCAGCTTCTTTCCCGCCGCCACTTCAACAGCCACATCCTTCACACGCAATACTTCCGCGTAGAAATGACTATAACCTTTGCTGATATTATCGGGCAAATTGATGGATGAATAGAAACCATCGTAAACAGTGGTTTCCATTTCCCTTGCAGGAACAGGAAATCCCATGTGCGACAGGTAAAAACAAATACCGATGGTTTTCATGAAGGTGGACTTACCAGCCATATTGGCTCCTGTAAGGAACAGCAGGTTTTGCCTGGCATCCAGTTGCAGATCATTCCCAATGGCTTTTTTCAGGCCCGGATGGTATGCGCCCCTTAGTTTCAGCAGCGCCTGCCTTCCCTGGCTGATCAACGGAAAACAATAGTTCTTCTCATCTGCCAATTGTGCAATCCCCAGGAAAAGGTCCAGCTCATAACAATCGCGGAGCAGCTCAAGGAACAATTCATGATGAGCGCCGCGCAGGAATGATTCATACTTACCCAGCTGCAAAACCGATAAACCACCGGCCCCCATATCCTTATCAGATTGCTCCAGCAACCTGTTCTGTAGTAAAGGAAGGTATCGCCTGGTCAGGTTTTGCAAATACCCGGAATCAATGCCGGCCAATGTTCCCCGGAACCAATCACGAAGTTTCAGCAATGCCTTTAAACTATCGGTAACCAGTGCATTCACATGCTCCTGCTCTTCTTTCATACCGGCTATTGCTTTGGATCTTCTTTTGAGGACCTCTGTAAAAAGCCTGGCCTTGCTTACCGGTGCAAAACTTGTGATGTATTGTTCCAGCGCGCCAAACTCCTTTTCTTCCACCGGAAAAAAAAGCCCCTTCCCTGCCAGAGACCCGATACTGCGCTGCCGTTCTTCAATAGCCCGGGCATCTGTGAGGGGATGCTGAAAATACTGTTCCAGCAACTGCTCTCCTCCTTTCGTTTTTGTTCGGTTAAAAAGAGAAAAAACAGAATCAGCTTTATACTTGCCCAATAAGTTAAGGTCATCCATAGTCTGCTTATCGGTACAAAACGATTTCACTTCCTTATTCATAGTATTGTGCTTTCTTTCCATTCTCTAAAATGTCCAGGATACCTTCGTTTTGAATGATCAGCATACCATGACGGTCCTGCGTTACCCCTTCTGTTAAAACATACGTGTATATGGGCATATTCCCCTTCATTACAGTTGGCATATAGGAATACCGGATATTGCTGCAGCGCTCGCGCAGGTCATCCGCCGCCTCAATAATATGGGTAGACACCAGCATCAGACTGTTTTCCAGTTCTGAATAAAGGGAAGTAACGGCAACGGTGGCTTCATGTGCATCTTTCACATTCGTTCCCCGGAATAATTCATCGAATATGATGATGAGCTTTTTCCCTGCTGCCAGCTCCATGGAAACTTTCTTCACACGTAGTACTTCTGCATAAAAATGACTATGTCCCATTTGTATACTATCGGACAGATTGATGGTAGTATAAAGACCATCATTTACCGTAAACTTCATGGAAGCAGCAGGAATGGGAAAACCGATATGTGCCAGAAAAACAGTAATGCCAAAGGATTTCATCAGCGTGGATTTACCCGCCATATTAGCCCCTGTCAGGAATAACACGCGCTTCGATGCATTCATTTGTATATCATTCCCCAATGCTCCGGGCACCAGCGGATGATAGAAGCCCTTTATATCCAGTTGCTGACCGCCATCGGGCAGCAGTTCCGCAAAAGACAGCTTCCTTTCCCTGGCAACCGTAGCAACGGAAATATAGATATCTAACCAGTATACATACTCTAAGATGGTTTGCAGCTGATCGTAATGGGTAAATCGAAAGAACCTGTCGCAGGAAGTTATTTGCTCAAAAGACAATTTGCTGTCCAGCGATGCATATACCAGCCTGAATTCCTGATCATCCAGTATGGCTTTTACCTCTTTTTGCATTTTTTGAAAAGAGGTATCATACCCGTTGTCAGCAGTTTTTTCCAGGAATGCGTTCAGGTGGGTCAAACACTCCCCTATTGCCTTGAGGGCCTTTTGTGTGAAGTTCAACTGCGTGTCTACCCCCAACCATTTGTTCAGCTTGCTCTCCATGGTCTCCCCATCCGCTCTCAGCAGGGTCCTGCTATCCCGATCGGATAAATAGGCCACCATCACCTCTATCCACACCCCTTCCAGCGGAAAGGCAGCCGAAGACCTGCAAAAGAATTGTATCGTTTCACTCCGGTCCCTGATCTCTGTTATTCCTGTGGTGGGATAATGAAAGAGTTGCTCCAGCTTCATAGCCCCGCCGGTAGTATAGGTCCGGTTAAAGAGGGAATAAACCGACTCTTTTCCTTTTTTACCGAAGATGTTCAAATCATCCAGGGTTTGCTTATCTGCATTGAAGATCATAACTGCTTCTGTTTTTAATTACCTGGCCCTTCTTCTCATCCAAATAAATACACCCCCCAGCGCCAGCACCAGTGGAAATCCGATTTTCAGCAATCCCCCCACCATCTTCCAGGATTTCGAATAATTGATCTTGTTATCTACGGGTGGCGCCAGTCGCATATCGATGGGCGCTTTCCCATCACTCAACCAGAAGAAGGCGGCTGCAATCAGGAAATAATTGCCGGCTCTCACTTTCGGGCGGTTGATCCCCAGCTCTTTATTGCTCAACCAGTCCGCATCACCGGTTACCAGTATCTTTTGAAGTTTATCATTCACAGTTCTGCTCAATGCCAGTACAGCAGGGTATTCCTGTTCCGATTCTCCTTTTTCAACATCCAGCACCGGCAGGTTATCAATGGTATTGAAACTGTCCTTTTCAAGCCAGACGCCGGATGCAGGCGTTCTGAAAAGCGTAGTAGCCTCAAATCCTTTAGATGGATCGAATTGCAGTACTGAACTTCCCGCAAGCGCCAGTGAATAATTTTGTTTCTTCATATCCTCCAACTGAAAGGAGAATTTAACAGCTTCATCGGAAGGACGCAGGGCAACAACATCGGGTTGAATATCTTTATTGGCATGCACAAGCGTACCAGGCAGGAATTTCACGCCGATCTCCCTGGTGATCTCATTCATTTGAGTATTGACATCCGGTTCGCCTGCAATGATCAGGTTGCCACCTTTGGCGATATATTTTTCCAGGTTTTGCTGCTCGATGGGAGAACAGGATTTCCTTGGCTCTGCAATCACGAGGATTTGGATATCGGCAGGTACTTCCGATGCCAGGGAAATATTGGTAAAATCAAATCCCTGGTTCAGCATGGAGTGGCGGAATGTTTTTTCCTCGGTTACCATGTTATACCCCCTGTCCTGGTTTGAATTGCTTTGGCGCTCTCCATGTCCTTCCACAAAACCCACTTTCGGAAGTTCCATCACCAGGCGCTTCAGGGCGGCCGTTATCTCGGCTTCACTGGGATGCACATACATGTCATTGAATATACGCAGGAATGTTTTCTGTCCATTTGCCGCTTCCAGTACATGCACATAACGGTAATTCTCACCCGACAGATCCACTTCGTCGCTGATCTCATCATAGGCTTTCACATCGAAAGACCAGTCATTCAGGATCTTCATAGAGTCCATTCTTTCTGAATCGGACAGGTCGGGGAAGCGGGTTTCGAGGTAGGGGTTATTGGCGCGATGGTAGTACAGGGTTTGCTTCAGTTTCATATCCGGCTTGAAGCGGAGATATTTTTCAAAACGTTTAACTTCCTGCTTATAGTTTTTCGGTAATCCATAATAGTAATTCCTGTCCAGCATATTAGCATAGGTATGGATGGTCAGCGGACCTTTCAGCATGTCAACCACTTTCTGGCTGTTCCCGCTGA